>JAUVBO010000979.1 GCA_030591195.1 Pseudomonadota bacterium | reverse complement strand
GCGCGAGGAGATGGATCGCCTGACCGAGAAGCACCCGTCGGTCAAGGAGGGCCGCTGCATCGGCCTCTTCGGGATGATCGATCTGCAGAAGAACAGCGCTGGCGAGCCGATCGCGCCCTACAACGGAACCAGCCCGGCGATGACCCGGCTCGGCCAGGCATTTCGCGACAACCATCTGTTCACCTTCGTGCGCTGGGGTAGCTTCATGTGCAACCCGCCGTTGTGCATCACCGAGCCGCAGCTGCGGGAGGCCTTCGCCGTCGTCGACCGTTGCCTCGAGGTCACCGATGAGGCATTCGAGGGATAACCAAGACATGTCAGTCTCAGTCTCAGTCTACCTGCGGACGCTGGCCGTGATCCCGGTGCTCGCGGTCCTCGCGAGCTGCATCGGCGAATCCTCGGGCGGCAACACCTGCGACAACTGCCTCGGCTGTTGCCAGCAGGGACAGTGTCTACCGGGCACGAGCCCCCAGGCGTGCGGCGCTGGCGGCCAGGCGTGCAGTCTCTGCGGTCCTGGCGTGGCCTGCACCAACGGCAAGTGCTCCGCCGCCGGGCCACCTTGCGCCTGCCCCGGCGGCTGCTGCGACGTGGCCAACACCTGTCAGTCGGGCCTGGCCGACACCGCCTGCGGCGTCGGCGGCCAGCCGTGCCGCGACTGCCTCGTCCAGGGCCAGCGGTGCAACCTCTCGACCCGGTCGTGCGAAGTCGGCAGCGTCGCCAGCTGCTCCGCCTGTGGGCCTACGAGCTGCTGCAACAGCGGCGTCTGCGCGCCGGGGGACGCAGACGACGCCTGCGGCAGCGGTGGTCAGACGGCCTGCGTCAACTGCCTCGCCAACAACCAGCTCTGCGACACCGTCGACCGTTTTTGCACCGGCTGCGCCAGCTGTGACGGTGGTTGCTGTGTCGGCACCCAGTGCCTGTCCGGCGCGGAGAACCACGCCTGCGGCACCGGAGGCGCGACATGCGAGGACTGCGCCGGCCAGGGGCTCAAGTGCGACCCGACCACGCGCGGGTGCGTGCCGATGTGCAAAGACTGCCCGACGGGCTGCTGTTTTGGCCCGTCCTGCGTCGCCGGCACCGGCGACTCGGCCTGCGGCAAAAACAGCGAGCAGTGCGAGGACTGCGCCGCGTACGGCGAGACCTGCCTGCTCGGCTCGCGAACCTGCTCGGGCGATCGCGGCTGCCCCAACTGCTTCACCGGCTGCTGCGAAGGCAGCACCTGCCGCGCGGGGACCGGCGTCGACGCCTGCGGCAAGGAGGCCGACCCCTGCGTCAACTGCCTCAAGCAGAACCCCGGCGACATCTGCCACCCGACCAAGCGGACCTGCGGCCCAGTCCAGAGCCCCTGAGCGGATGACAGCGCCCCAGACCAGACGGGAGCTGCACGATGAGCCGCTGGCGCAGCGGACGACCCTCGGCGTCGGAGGCAGCGCCCGGCGCCTGATCGAGGTCGACCGCGAGGGTGACCTGATCGAGCTGCTGGGCGAGCTCGACGAGCCGTTCCACCTGCTGGGCGGCGGCAGCAACGTGGTCATCGCCGACGCCGGGGTCACCGAGCCGGTCTTGGCTCTCGGCCTGCGCGGAGTCTCCGAGCGCGACATCGGCGACGGCGCGGTCGAGCTCTCGGCGGCCGCGGGTGAGTCATGGGACGATCTCGTCGCCGCAGCCGTCGACCGCGGCCTCGTCGGCATCGAGTGTTTGTCCGGGATCCCCGGGCTGGTGGGTGCGACGCCGATCCAGAACGTCGGCGCCTACGGGCAGCAGGTCTCCGACCGGATCCTCGAGGTGCGGACCTTCGACCTCGAGGCCGGCACGGTGGCCACCCTCGCAGCCCGTGCCTGCGACTTCGGCTACCGCGACAGCCTCTTCAAGCGTGCCGGCCGGCGCCGCTACGTGGTCCTGGCCGTGCGGTTCCGGCTCCGGCGGGGCCAGCCGGATCCCCCCCGTTACGCCCAGCTCGAGCGCGCGCTGGCGACCCGCGGCGCACAGGTCACGGCATCCGCCCTGCGGCAGATCGTGCTCGAGCTGCGCCGAAGCAAGTCGATGGTGCTCGACGAGGCGGACCCGGACAGCCGCAGCGCGGGCTCGTTCTTCCTCAACCCCGTTGTCTCGCCGGGACAGGCAGATCGCATCGCACGCAAGGCGCTCCGCGACGGACTGCTCACCAGCGGCGAGTCAATGCCACGCTTCGACGCTGCCGCTGGTCAGGTCAAGCTCGCGGCCGGCTGGTTGATCGAACGCGCGGGCTTTGCCCGCGGGCACACCACGGGTCGCGCCGGGCTGTCGGCCAGCCACGCCCTCGCGATCGTCAACCGTGGAGGTGCCAGCGCGTCGGAGATCATCGCGCTGGCGCGCGGGATCCGCGACGCCGTCCGGGATCGGTTCGAGGTGACCCTCTCTCCCGAGCCCGATCTGATCGGAGATTTTGCCGGAGTCGACCTCGGGCTGGCGCCGCTGCGCCCTCCGCTGCTCCGCCGCTGCGGCTGAACAAACCGCTACTTCTTGGTCTTGGCGGCATCCTCGGGCGAGGCCTCGTTGCCCTTGGCTGGCTTTGCCTTGGCTGGCTTTGCCTTGGCTGGCTTTGCCTTGGCTGGCTTTGCCTTGGC
>JAUVBO010000825.1 GCA_030591195.1 Pseudomonadota bacterium | reverse complement strand
GACCGCGGTGAAGTGACACGAAGACGAAGAACAGAAAGAAACCGATAGGCGATAGGCACACAGAAGAGGACGAGAGAGATGATCATCGACAAGTTCACCTTCAAGGCACAGGACGCGATCGAGCGGGCGAGCCGGCTGACGGTCAAGCACGAGCACCAGTACGTCACGCCGTGGCACCTGACGCTCGGTCTGCTGCAGCAGGACGGCGGCGTCGCCGGGCGGCTGCTCGAGGGCGCCGGCGTCGACATCGAGAAGCTGCAGATCAAGGTCGAGGGCTCGCTGGCGGCGACGCCCAAGGGCCAGGCGGACATGCAGCAGACGCCGATCAGCCGCGAGACGGAGAAGGTGCTGGTCGACGCGGAGGAGGCGGCCCAGGCCCTCGAGGCCAAGACCATCAACATCAACCACCTGCTGCTCGGCCTGCTCGAGCACGAGGCGATGATGGGCGCCTTCGGCGAAGCGGGCGGTGACAAGGCGCAGATGAAGCAGGCGCTCGAGCAGGCGCCGAAGGGTGGCTACAAGGCGGGGGAGGCGGCGCCCGGCGAGTTCGAGTACCTCGAGCGCTTCGGCCGCGACCTGACCGAGGTCGCCCGGGAGGGCGAGATGGATCCGATCATCGGCCGCGAGCACGAGATCAAGCTGACGATCGAGATCCTCAGCCGCCGGATGAAGAACAACCCGATCATCATCGGCGAGCCCGGGGTGGGCAAGACCGCGATCGTCGAGGGGCTGGCCCAGCGGATCGCCGCGGGCAACGTGCCAGACGACCTCAAGGACCAGACCGTGCTGGCGCTGGACATCGGCCAGCTGGTGGCCGGAGCCCGCTACCGGGGCGAGTTCGAGGAGCGGCTGAAGCAGGTGATGGAGGAGGTCAAGGCCGCCGGCAACATCACCCTCTTCATCGACGAGATCCACATGATCATCGGCGCTGGTGGCGCCGAGGGCTCGATGGACGCGGCGAACCTGATCAAGCCGGCGCTCTCGCGGGGTGAGATCCGGGTCATGGGGGCGACGACGCTGGAGGAGTACCGCAAGCACATCGAGAAGGACGCGGCGCTGATGCGGCGGTTCCAGATCGTCACGGTCGACGAGCCGAGCGACGAGGAGACGCTCAACATGCTCCGCGGCGTGAAGGAGAAGTACGACGTCCACCACGGCGTGCGGCTACTCGACGAGGCGCTGCTGGCGGCGGTCAAGCTGTCCAAGCGCTACATCACCGACCGGTTTCTGCCGGACAAGGCGATCGACCTGATCGACCAGACAGCGGCCACCGTGCGGCTCCGCCTCGCGGCCAAGCCCGAGGCGATCGAGGCGCTCGACCAGCGGATCGTCACCCTCGCGATCGAGCTCAAGGCGCTGACCGGCGAGGACACGCCCGCGGCGGCTGACCGGCGGGGCGGGCTCGAGGCCGAGCTCGAAAAACTGCGGGGCGAGAGCGCCGAGCTGACGGCCAAGTGGGAGCACGAGAAGAACGCCATCGGCGCGGTCCAGGAGGCGAAGAAGACCCTCGCGGAGGCCAAGCGCGAGATGGAGCAGAAGGTCCGCGAGGAGGACTTCGCCCGGGTGGCCGAGCTGCAGTACAAGGTCATCCCCGCGGCGGAGAAGACCCTCGAGGCTTTCGCCGACGTCGACCTCACCGACTCGCGGCTGCTCAAGGAGTACATCGACGAGGAGGACGTGGCGGCGACGGTCAGCCGGCTGACCGGGATCCCGGTGGCCAAGATGGTCGGCGCCGAGTCGGAGCAGCTGCTCGACCTCGAGTCGCTGCTGCGGCGCCGGGTGGTCGGGCAGGAGGAGGCGCTGAACACCGTGGCCAAGGCGGTGCGGCGGGCGCGGGCCGGGGTGCAGAACCCGGGCCGGCCTCTGGGCTCGTTTCTGATCCTCGGGCCCACCGGCGTCGGCAAGACCGAGCTGGCCAAGGCCCTCGCCGAGTTCCTCTTCAATGACGAGCGGGCGCTGCTGCGGATCGACATGAGCGAGTTCATGGAGAAGCACTCTGCCGCCCGCCTGATCGGGGCGCCTCCCGGATACGTCGGCTACGAGGAGGGCGGCATCCTGACCAACAAGGTGCGGCGCAAGCCCTACACTGCGATCCTCTTCGACGAGGTGGAGAAGGCGCACCCCGACGTGTTCAACCTCTTTTTGCAGCTGCTCGACGACGGCCGGCTGACCGACAGCAGCGGCCAGACGATCAGCTTCGCCAACACCATCGTGCTGATGACCTCCAACCTCGGCTCCGAGCACATCGAGCCGGTGGAGACCGAGGAGGAGCAGCAGCAGATGAACGCCGGGATCATGGCCGCGGTGCGGGGGCACTTCCGGCCCGAGTTTCTCAACCGGCTCGATGACATCCTGGTTTTCAAGCAGCTGACGCTCGAGGTGATGAAGCCGATCGTCGACATCCAGCTCAGCCGGCTCGAGCGGCTGCTCGACGACCGCAAGATGGGACTCGAGGTCGACCAGGAGGCGCGCGAGCTGCTCGCCGAGGCTGGTTTCAACCCGGCGTACGGCGCACGACCGCTGCAGCGCGTGATCCAGACCCGGCTGCAGGACCCCCTCGCCGAGGAGATCATCCAGGGCAACATCGCCGAGGGCAGCACGGTCACCGTCTCCGTCGTCGACGGTGAGCTGTCGATCACCGGCAGCGCCCCGGCCTCTGCCGACTCGCCCGCAGCTGACGAGTAGCTCGCGCCTCAGCGCAGCCTTTTCAGCGACCCAGCTGCTGTTTGCGTCCCCGCAGCCCGTATCTCCCTCCGACCCAGCGTTGCATCCCCGGCGCGTTGCGGCCGACGCTGGGCGCACTGGCGGAAGATCCGGAAAATGCCCCGAGCCTTCGTCAGAGGTGATTAAATGGAATCGTATTGAGCAATAATTTGCGGGCAGCACGGTGCCTACCGTAGACTACATGTGGGTTTCATAGTTCACATGTAGGTGATGCAGGCATACAGGCACGGTCTTGAATCCAGCGAAGTTTGCAAAAAAAGGCTTCAAGTTAGCGGGAAAAAAGAAGTATTCCGCTTTGCTCTTGAAGTACTGGCCCTACATCGTGGGTGCGATCCTCCTGATCGCGCTGGTGATTCTGCTGGT
>JAUVBO010000344.1 GCA_030591195.1 Pseudomonadota bacterium | reverse complement strand
TCGCGCGAGCTCGTCCGGTGAGCCGTCACCTCGGCAACTCGAGCGACCTCGTCGCGCGAGCTCGTCCGGTGAGCCGTCACCTCGCCTTCGCCCTTCGGCACAGATTGGAGAGGCATCCAATTCCCGAATTCGCGCTAATATCAGCGGTATTGAGGCGGTTTTCGGCTTTCCGGACGGAGACTATCTAGAGACGAACGCCGGTGGAAACCGAACAAGCCGCCCGCCGAGCCACGATGGCGCAGGGATCCGGGTCAACGCCTGGCGTCGATCCGCTTCTCGTCTGATCTCACGTTGTTCCAGTCGCGTGATCTTGGCACTTCACCTGCAATATCGGCATCGAGCCCCGGACGAAAAGCACGGAGAAAAGAAACATGAACAATGGATCGTGGCGATCGATGCTGTCGGTTGTCTGCCTCGGAGCGTCGATGGTGGTCGCGACCGGCTGTGGCGCCGGCGGCGAGCCGGGCAGCGAGGGTCCGACCGCCAAGTGCGAAGGCAAGTGCGACTGGTTCGGCTGGACATCGCTGAAGGAGTTCGAGGATTGCGAGTGGAACTTCGAGTGCGACTCGACGCTGGGGCTGGTCTGCGCGCCCCAGTATGGCAATGGCCCCCAGGCCAGCACCAGGTTTGGCGGCCACTGCGTGACACGAGCCGGTCAAGACCTTGGAAGCCCCTGCGATAACACATCGGACTGCGCCGATGGTCTCAGGTGCGGCGACTTTCGCGCTGACGGAGCTGGCGATTGCCAGGCCAAAGTCAGGGAGTGTGACTATGACACCTTCAAGGATCGCTGCGAGGGAGACACCATGGTCTGGTGCAACTCAGGAACGATCATCAGGCTCGCCTGCACCGATGGCCAGCAGTGCATGACTGACAAGGCCTCCGCGCCGGACGAAGTGGACGTCATTCTCTGCCAATAGAACGACTCGGGATTGATGCTGTACCTGCCGCGGGAGAGCTCTGCGGCAGACCAGGGGTGTCTCCAAGGCTCCTCCCGCCATAGGGTCCGACCCAAGACAGACGCCGCTCGTCTGCCACCAACCGGGCAAAGCCGCCACCGATCGATGTCGCGAGCCACCGCGTGGCTTCCCGCTCGCATCTCGAGCTCAGCAGGCGCGCCCAGGGTGCCACAGCACGCCGCCGGTGGTATCGTCGAGCAGCGCAAGAGGACGGAGGACCGCAGGGTGGCACCACAACGGATCGTGATCGTGGGGGGGGCGGCCGGCGCCAACGCCGCGGGCGCCGACGAGCCGAGCCAGCAGCTCTACCACCAGCTCCGTCGTCGACCGCTGGGAGCGCCCCCGCGTCAAGGCCATCGGTAGCTGGTGATGACGGCCTCACGGCTCGACCTGCCGGGCCTGCTGGTGATGACGGCCTCACGGCTCGACCTGCCGGGCCTGCTGGGCCTGACCGCGCTGACCCTGTCGGGCTGCCTCGGGGAGCTCGGCGTCACACCAGGCTACCCGTGGATCGAGTCACGACGACTGATCCTCGCAGGCGAGGACCTCCAGGTGACCCTGGCGCCCGGTGGGGCCGCGGTCACCGCCCTGCTGCACTTCGTCGGCGCCGGGCGTGGAGACGTGGCGCCGGTGGAGGCCGGATTCCCGGAGGATGCCCGCGACCCGCCCCTCGAGCAGCTGGGCGTCTCGTTCGACGGCCGGCCGCTGGCGGTGCGGGCCGAACGAGGCGGGATCGGCGGCGGGCATCTTCCGCTGGATCAGGTGGGTCGCTGGCACGGGTTCACGATCCCGTCGTTGCCGGCGGGATCGTCGCGCACCCTCGCCGTGCGTTACCGGCAACGCCTCGGCGACAGGGCGACGGTCCGCTGCTTCCGCTATCTGATCCGCACCGGCGCCTACTGGCGCGGACCGATCGGCCGGCTCGAGGTCGAGGTCAAGCTGAGCGGCGGCCTGCGGGCTGCTCGCGCTCGGCTCGACGGCCGACCGGGCGCAGGAGGTGAATCGGCGGAGGGTCAGGGGGTACGCTGGTCCCTGCGCGAGATCGAGCCGCGCGAGGACCTCGTGATCGAGCTCGACAGCGCAAGGAAGGGTCATCGATGAACCGTGCTCTTGCGCTAGCGATCGCAATCTGCCTCGCCCCGCTAACTGCCAGCCCACGCCTGGCCCGGGCCGACGCAGGGCCGAAGTTTCCCGAGCGGGCCTTCGTGATCAGCCCCGGGATGCTCCTCGGCGGGACGAGCAGCCTCGACGTGGGTACCGGCTTCACCCTCGGCGGTGAGATCAGCGCGCTCTACTGGCGCAAGATGGCCTACGTCGGCGGCGTGATCGACGGACTCTACGACTGGAAGCGCGAGCACGGCCGGTCGATGATTGGCGCAATGATCGGCGCTGGACCTTTCGGCGTGGACGGCGGCTACCTTGTCGAGTACGGCGAGTCGACCCACCACGGCGGGGCAGTGCGCCTGTTCGTCAGCCTCGGCGTGATGGCCCTTTACTGTCGGTACGGCGGGCTGATCGACGCCCCCGACTTCCTCGAGTGGGGCTTGCTGATCAAGGTGCCGATCCAGGCCTGGTCAGTCTACCGCAGCCGTCCTCGACCCCACCCTCCCTCCGTCCGACCGTCGCCTCCTCGGCCCACGCGACCGACTGCACAGGGGATTGAGGCGTCTGAGTCGGGTTGGCGACGATGACGATCTTCATCCCGCCGGTGGCAGCTCGCCTGGTGAGCTTTCGGCCTTCGAGATCCGGACGCGCGATGTCGGCCGGTGCTCAACACAGTCCGCGCCGCGGCCCGAAGTCGCCGGAATCACGTCCCGGCAAGCATCGCACCGCCACCGGCACGTGGCTTGCGTACCGGGGTCTCGTCTCCACTGCCGAAGACCAACGTGACACCGCCGGATCGGCGGTAGCGCTGCCGGAGGCCTGAATGGCTCGCAATCTCCTCGACCCGCTGCTCGGCATCATCACGCTGGCCGTGGCCGGCTCGGCGCTGGCCGCGCCGCCCCCGGGCCAGAGCGCCCTGCTCAACGGCATGCACGACATCGAGGCCGCCAGCTGGCTCGAGAGCGCGAGCCCGGGCTGCGACAAGGGCTGGCTGACCGTGCTGCAGTACATCGGCGACAGCGGGACCGCACACCCCGACTGCCACCGTGGGGTCACCGACAGCGGGATCTCGATCATCGCCCGCCTCGACCTCGACGGCGCCCAGGCGATCCCGAAGCAGAGCGACCGGGTGGCGGGCTTCGCTCGGACCTTCGCCGACTTCGTCGCCAAGTGCGACAACATCCACGTCTGGATCGTCGGCAACGAACCGAACGTCACCTTCCAGCAGAGCGACCCCGACTGCAGCACGCCCCGCTACGTCGAGACCTACGCGGCGGTCCACGCGGCGGTCCACGCCCTGCCCGGCCACGGCGCGGACCTGATGCTCGTGGCGCCAAACTCGCCCTACTCGCCCGGCTGCCTGCATAGCCTGCGCTCGATCCTTGCCGGCCTGACCGCCCGGAGTGTGACCCCCGACGGCTTCGCCTTGCACGCCTACACCCGCGCCGACTCCGCAGCCGCGCTCACCGCGGCGCTGGCCAGCGACACCGCGACCCAGACCGACCAGACCATCGACGAGTGCCCGGGCAACGCCAGCTGGAGCGACACTTGGCACCGACACCTGCGGATCTACCGCGACTACATCGACCTGATCGAAACCACCGTCGGCCCAGCCAAACCGGTGTTCATCACCGAGACCGGCAACGCCTGCCAGCCGGCACCGGGCAACGACTGCTACCCCGACGCCGACATCGGCTACTTCCAGGCGCTCTACGCCGAGATCGACGCCTACAACCAGGCCCCCGGGAACCAGACGAAGATCCGCGCTGTGACCCCGTACCGCTGGACCGGCGGCGACGACGGCACCGGCCGGGACTTCGAGATCGGCACCCGCAAGCTGCTGCTCGCCGATCTGCTCCAGGCCTTCGCCAAGGGCTACAGCTGGACCGAGCCCGCCTGTGGCGGCGCCGGCGGCTGCCCCGCAGGAGACGCCGACTGCGGCGAGGACCAGATCTGCCGCCTGACCGACCTCCAGTGCACCGCGACCGAGACCTGCGACGTGGCAGGCGCCTGCGCCGCGGGCGAGCTCTGTCGCCGGCCGAACGGCGACTGCGTGCCCGCCCAGCGCGGACCCGGGAGGATCGAGCTCGAGCCCGGCGCACCCGCTCCCGACGCGGCGATCCACGTCACCGCCGTCGCCGAGCCCGGCCACACCAACGTCGAGCTGGAGGTCGACGGACCGGACGGCCGATGCGAGGCAGGGCCGGTGACGCACGAGCAGCGGGACGGCCAGCATCGCTGGCGCTGGCCGGTGACCCTCGCCGGCAAGGGGACCTACCGCGCGACCTTCCGCGCCGACCCCAACCAGCGCACGATCTACGCCGTGCGCTACTTCAACGTGCCGATCGACGAGCCGGCAGACACCGCCGACGCCGGCGTGCCAGCCGCGGGCGACCAGCCCGATCTCGCCGGGGACCCTCCGGCGCGGCCAACGAAAGTCGATGGCGCCTGCTCACTCGGCAACGACGGCACGGCTACCACCCCGACCTTCTTGCTCCTCCTCGTGCTCTTGATTCTGCGCAGGAAACCGGCGCGGTAAGATCCTGACCGGCTTGCCCGGCACGTCGCTTGCTGTGGCGACAGGCATGCCATCGCTGCGCGCGTTACACCTGGCCACCCTGGCGGTGGCCCTGCTCCTGGGCCTGCAGGCCGGCGCGGCGCCGAGCCGCCTGTTCGACCCAGCCAAGCAGCGACCGTCGGCCGCGATGCAGCAGGCGATGGTCAAAGTGATGGTCGATGGCTCGGCCAACGTCAGCCGCTCCAAGGCGCTGGGAAGGCGCCTTGGGACCGTGACCCCGCTGCTCCGGACCCGCCGCGGCATCGCCCGCCGCGCGGAGCGCAACTTCCGCCGGGCCGCGGAGCTCGTCACGCAGAACACCGACAAGCTCCCGCTGAGCTGGCAGACCGCCGAGCAACTCAACCGGGTGTTGACCCGCGGCCTGGTCAAGCGCCGCATCGCGCGCGGCAGCCCCAAGGCCTACCGGAGGTTCCGCAACGGAGAGCGCGCCGAGCGGTTCTATGCGTGGCTACAGGACCCGCGAACCATCGCCTCGGGCCGGCTCGACCCGGTGGGCCTCGCCG
>JAUVBO010000351.1 GCA_030591195.1 Pseudomonadota bacterium | reverse complement strand
CGTAGTTCTTGTCGCGCGACAGGCCCTCCTCGGTGAGCGGCTCGCTGCCCTGCTCGGCGTCGTCGTACTGCGGTGCAAGCACCTGACGCTGGAAGAGCGTGTAGAGCCACACCCGGCAGTCGACACCGATCTCGAGCCAGGGCGTTGGGTGGAGGTTGACCCCGACCATCAACGCGTGGGGGATCGCCATCTCCACCTCGAGGCCGCGGGGAAGCTTGTAGCCGAAGCTCTTGAAGGCCGCCGGCAGCAGCTCGGCGTTCGACGTCCCGAGCGCCGTGAGCCCGAGGCCGCCCTCGAACCGCGCCGAGGTGGAGCCGTTGTAGCTCGCGCCGATGCTCAGCCAGGGTAGCGGGTCGACCAGCACCCCGGCGATCCAGCCGATGCCATGGTCTTCGCCGGTATAGTCGAGGCGGATGTCGCCGAGCATGACCTGCGCGCCCTGGGCGGTGGAATCCGGCTCCTCTCCGGCTTCCGTCAGGGCATCGACCACGCTCAGGTCCTGGGCGTAAGAGAGCCGCATGTAGTTGTACGAGACGGCCGCGCCGATCGAGAGGTACCGGTTGATCCGCCAGCCAGCGCCGGCGGTGGCGGAGATGACCATGAAGAGGCCCTTGATGAAGTGATAGCGCGTGGGTGCCGCCTCGCTGAAGGTGCCACCATAGAAATCAGGCGCGTAGAGCGCCGCCGAGACGACGATGTCCTTGCGCCCGAGAAAGCCGAGGTCGGTGGCCGCCCCGAGGTACGGCAACACACCGAAGGTCGACTCGGGGGTGATGCTGGCCTGGTAGTAGCCGTCGCTGCCCACGGGCCAGGGACAAGCATCTTCGCCCGGGTCGCCGCAGCCCTCCGGGTTGATCGAGGGAAATCGCACGGGGTCGAGTTGCTTGAGCTGGAACTCGGTGTCGAGGAAGGCCACCGAGCCCGACAGGTGAACCCGCACGCCATCCTGGTCGGCGAGGCCTGCTGGGTTGTGAAACAGCGCCGTCAGGTCGTCCGGGCGCCCGAGGTTGGCCGACATGCCGAGCCGCCGGGCCCCGATGATCGTGATCGTGAAGCCGCCGGCCTCGGCCCGCGTGGGCACCTGCGCCACGAGCAACGCCAGCACGATCCAGCCGACCTGCCGCGGGTGACGCTCACCAGAAGATGCGCTCATTTACCCCCACCGACAGGTGACCCGCGATCAGCAGCGAGGATGGTCAGCGATCGAGTGCCGGCGAAACGCACCGCGGGCGCTGGCGCCCCCGCCTGCAACCGCAGAGCCCCCTCTCCTCCAGCGAGCGAGACGACGACCGCCGCCGCGACCGACGGCTTGTCCCTGCCCGACCCTGCGGCCGCCGTACCCTGGATCTCGAGCGCACCCACGCGCCGGTCGCCGCAGTAGACCTTGACCACCGTCGGCTTGGCCTCGGCGAGCAGCACCAGCAACTCCCGCGCCGGCAGCTGATCGCAGCGGGCCCGCCCCCCCCGGCCGAGTGGCATCCGGCAGACGTCGCCCTCGCAACGCCAAGCGAGGGGAGCCAGCGAGCGGACCCCTGGGATCTGCAGCGCATCGATCCTGCCGAGCGCATCGAGCGACCAGCTGACCACCCCGCCCTCGAGCTCGTAGCGGACGACGTGCTGCAGGTCTGCGACGGCGCGGCGATCGCCGATCTGGCCCAGCGCCCGGGCGGCGGCCGCTCGCCAGGAGATGAAGCGATCACTGCGCAGGCTCTTGATCAGCTCGGGGACCGCGGACCGGGCACGCAGCTTGCCCAGCGCCTTGATCGCGTAGCGCCGGGTGCGGAGGGTCTTGAGCTGTCCGCGGATCGACCGTTCCACCCCGTCGGCGCCCAGGTCGCCGAGGACCTCGATCAGCTCGACTCGTTGATAGATGCTCTCGGTCCGGTCGAGGATCCTGCCCAGCTCGGCGCCGGTCGTGCGGTCACCCAAGCGAGCCTTGGCGATCAGCGCGTCGCGCCGCATCGCTGGCGGAAGATCGGCGCGAGCGAGCACCCTGTCGAGCGCGGGGAGCTGCTTGCCGTCCCCGAGCAACGCCACGCCGATGGTCGCGCGCATCTTCACCTCGGGGTCGCGATCGGTCAGCAGGCGAGCCAGCGCCTTCCGCGCGCGCTGCACGCGCAGCCCGACCAGCGCCTCGACCGCACGCCGACGCTCGTCGACCGATCCGCTGAGGAGACGGATCAGTCCCGGCACCGCGCCCGGATCGCGCTTGCGCGCCCGCGCCAGCAGCCGGTCCACCGACGAGCCGCGCTGCCCGCCGCCGCGCCGGCGCCCGGTCCACCGCGCCAGGCGGCGCTCGAGCCGTGCCGCAAGCTTCGGCGCCCTGCCGACGGCGTTGTCGAGCTCGCCGGGATCCGACTTCAGCCGATAGAGCTCGCGAAAGCCGCGGATGTCGTCCTTGATCAGCTTCTGGTCGCCGTGGATCACGGCCTTCATCTGGTCGATCTCGACGTAGGCCGGGGGCAGCGCGCTCGGCTCATTTCCGTCGAACCAGGGGCTGAGGTCACGACCGCTCATGCTGGCCGGCACCGGGATGTCGGCCAGCGCCAGCATCGTCACCACCAGATCCACGGTCTGGGCGGCGCCCGCCAGCCGGCGCCCGGCGACGCCGGGGACACCGATCAGCGCGGGCACCCGGATCTGCTCCTCGTAGAGCGAGTTGCCGTGGTAGTAGCTGCCGTGCTCGCCGAAGGCCTCGCCGTGGTCGCCGGTCACCGCGACGATCGTCTTGGGGTAGCGCTTGCGCACCCCGGCGATCAGCCGGCCGAGATGACGATCGACGTAGGCGACCTCCCCGTCGTAGCGATCCACGGCGCGTCGCCCAAAGTCGTGATCGGGACGGAAGACGTACGGCTCGTGGGGCTCGAAGAAGTGGGCCCAGATGAAGAATCGTCTCCGCTCGCCAGCCGCCTGCCGCTGCGCCGCCTCGTAGGAACGAAGGAACTCGAAGATCTGGTCAACCCGCTTCTCGGCGGCGAGAAACTCGAACTTGACGTACTCGAAGTCGAACTTCGACTCGCGGTAGGCGGCGAAGCGGTCGCCGTCGGTGTAGA
The DNA here is from genome assembly GCA_030591195.1 of Pseudomonadota bacterium. The sequence continues at coordinate 2,020 of JAUVBO010000351.1, read as the reverse complement.
ACACCGCAGGTGGAAAGAATCCTGCGGTGTTGAACCCATAGCGCCGCAGCACCGTCGAAATGGTGACGTGTTGGCCTCCCCCGGCGGAGTAGACGTGCTTGCCGCACATCAGCGATGTCAGCGAAAAGGAGGTGTGCGGCATCGAGCAGTAACCGCGCTCGAAGACCACCGCGTCCTTGGCCCAGCGGTCGAGTTGGGGCGTCGTTGGCCGCTTGTAACCGTAGATCCCCATGTGGTCGGCACGCAGGGCATCGACGCTGATCAGCAGCAGGTTGGCCTCGGGAACCCGTGGGCCCTTGGCCACGGTCCGCGCGTCGGGGGGCAGGGGATCATTGACCAGCTGGGGCAGGATCTCGGCCCGGGTCATGGTCAACCCGACCCGCGCCGTCAGGTCGAGCATCTTCGACTGCACCACGGTGTGCTGGTGGGCGAGGAAGCGGAACTGCTCCGATCGCGACACACGCCGTAGCCCCCATGCCCCCCAGCCGACGATCGCCACCAGCAGCAGCAGCGAGAGGCCCGGATCGATCATCCGGCCGATCCAGCGCGCCCTGGGCCGCCAAGCGGCGTAGACAGTGGCGACGGCGAGCTGGCAGATGATGATCGTCGCCACGGTCAGCCCGACATGAAAGAACGGATAGAGCCGCGGTAGGATCCGCTGGTCGGCGAGATAGGTCACCACCGCGAGCAACAGCAGCGCGGGGGCGATCAGCCGCGCCTGAGCCGGTCCCCAACGACGGAGGCGGAAGCGGTCCCGGACAGCGATCGCCAGCCGTGCCAAACCGTAGCAGGCCACCACCCCGGCGAGCCCGATGCCGATCGCGAGCAGGTCCTTGCCCGGGATCTGCAGGGCACGGCGGCCGGCGAACATCCGCGCCGCCGCCACCGCGATCGCCGGCGCAAACAGCAGGCTGTAGAGCAAGCCCATCCATCGCGGCTCGGCGACACGCCGTGCGGCGAGCCAGCCGGTCAGTGTGGAGACCCCGAGCATCACCAGACCCTGCGCCACCCCCAACACGGTCAACAGCGCCAGCGGCACGGCGAGCAGCGTCTGACAGTAGATGAAGCCGTCATAGCCCGAGTCGAAGCCGGGGTGCCGCACGGCGAGGAGGTAGGACAGCTCGAACAGGAACAGGGGGATAGCGCTGACGGCCGCCAGGATCACGCCACCGGCCACCGCCCGTCGAAGCTTGCGCTGTCGTCGATCAAACTGCATCGTCAGCCCGCAATATACTCACCGCGGGGACACATATGAAGAGTCGTCTTCGGCGTCGACCCGCGCAGGCGATTTGCTTGCGCCAGGGAGAAGAGAGGCTAGTCAGCCCCAGTGGGTGAGCGACGCGAACCAAGCGACCGGAGGGAGCAATCCCTTGCGGAGAACCTGCCCGCCGCTCAGAACCTTCCGGAACCGGTGAGCGAAGCGAACCAAGCGACCGGAGGGAGCACTCCCTTGGGGTTACTTTGGCTGCGGCAGCAGCCAAAGAGGGGGCTGGGGCAGCCCCCTACCCGCGATACGTGAAGCGCAGCTCGTAGTCGCAGAGGTGGAAGACGTCGCCCTCGTCGATGCGCTTGTTGTCGATGCGCATGCCCTTGTAATCGATCCCGTTGGTGCTGCCGAGATCCTTGATGTAGTAGGTGCCGTTGCGGCGAATGACCGCGGCGTGCTTGCGCGAGATGTTGCCGTCTTTGATCGCCAGATCGCTCGTCTTCGAGCCACGCCCAATGATGAACTGGTCCTTGTCGATCGGGATCCGCTGGTTGTTGAACACCAGATAGAGCGTCGGGCCGGCGTTCATGTCCATCCCGGGACGGGCCCCCGGCGGATGTCCCCGACGATTCGGCTCCGGGCGATATCCGCCCGGCTGCTGCACGGTCCGCTGGGCGCTGTAGCCCGGACCGGCGGGCATGCCATCCGGCGGAGGCGGCGGGCGGCGACCGGGACCCGCACCGCCGGTCGGACGATGCTGCGGCGGCGGTGGCTGCTGCTGCGGCGGTGGCTGCTGCTGCGGCGGTGGCTGCT
>JAUVBO010000503.1 GCA_030591195.1 Pseudomonadota bacterium | reverse complement strand
GTATCCCGAGCTCGGCAGCACCGAGATGTAGTAGGGTTGGGTCGGGGCAAGCCCCGACGGCGGACCCGAGCTGTCGCCCGTCGCGGCGACGGGCATGTAGCTGGTGTGAAACCTCACCGCCAGCGTCGACGGGTCCTTGACGCCGGGCACGACCTGATACGTCAGGTCTCGCTCGACGATCCAGCGGTAGCTGGTGACCGGCTCTCCGTCCGGCCCCTTGACGTCGATGGTGAACGTGGTGGCTCCGCTCACGTCGGTGGGTGCGGTGACCCGCGCGGCCTGCTTGCCCGCACCTGGTTGACCTACCCCGCACGAGAGGACGGCCAGCGTCAAACCAAGGCTCAGCGGTGCGCTCGACCACTTCGGATTAGGTACCAGCATCAACTCCTCCGTCATTCGTGGCTATCGCGGTCAATGACCCGCCCGAGCAGGGACGGGCGCAGCGATGCCCACACGAGTCAAGGACTCGTTCGGCCAGCGTGTGTCTGAAGAGGAGCCTTGGTCAGCGAAAGCAGACCGCCTCCCCGCTACTGCACCGTCACCGTCGCCGCGGCTTCGCCCCTCACGTGGTGGCGCTCCGCTGTCTCTATCAGCCAGCGATCGGGCCCCCGTGCTCGCCGCGCCCGCTCTCGGACTTCGCCTCAAATGGGTCGCGAGCAATGAGTGACCTACGCGCCAGCACGGCGGCGCGTCACGGCAAAAAGATCGTGCGCGCGAACATTTGCCGCGAGGAAGCCGCCGCGGCTGAGTCCACCGGACGCTAGTCGGTCAGGCCCATCGAGGAGGGGGCCGAGGTGGGCGAGGCGTCGTCAGCCTCCTGCTGGTAGCGCTCGAACAGCCGGCGGTACTTGTCGGGGATCGGGATGCCGCTCATGGAGTCCATCCGCACGGCGACCACGGTCACCCTGCCGCGGCAGACCAGCGGCTCGGTCCCCTGCTTGCGCACGGCATAGCCGAAGTCGACGCTCTTGTTGCCGATGCGGTCGATCGTCAGCTCGATCCCGACCGTGTCGCCGAAGCGCAGCGGGCTGAAGTAGTCCGCTGCGGCGTGGACCGCCGGGAAGCCGACGTTGTCGTGCTTGAGCGCGTGGGCGTAGGGGGCGCCGAGGTGCTCGTCGAAGAAGTCCTCGAGCGCGAGGTGGAACAGGTAGAAGAACCTCGGGTAGTAGAGGATCTGCGCGTAGTCGACGTCGCCGAAGCGGATCTTGGTCACGGCAGTGAATGGCACCTGGTCCCCCTCCGATGGCGCCTATTCTTCGGCCGGAGGGGGGCAGCCGTCAATGCCGCGGATCAGCTCGAGCATCCGCTCGTTCCGCGGGATGTCCGACATCCCGCCGGCATAGTGGGCGAAGGCGATCGTTGCCCGACAGTCGACGACGAACTGGGCCGGCATCCGTCCGAGCTGGGTCAGCTTCCACTGCTGGCCGTAGCGGGCGCTGACCTCGCCCCCCGGGTCGGCGACGCCGAGGTAGGGCAGGCGGTTGGTTCGCCAGTGCTCGCGCATCCGCTCGGCGTCGTGGCGGCTAACGACGACGATCTCGGCGCCGAGCTCGCGGAAGCGCTGATAGTCGTCGCGCATCTGGACCAGATGCTTGCGCGAGTACGGTCACGAAAAGCCGCGCAGCAAGACCAGCATCACCGGCCCCCGCGCCGCGAGCTTGGCGAGCGCGAGGGGCTTGCCATCGATCGTCCTGGCGACCTCGGCGAGCTCGGCGGCACGCTGTCCCTTGCGTAGCATCGGCTGGTCTCGGGCGCGTCGTGGCGAGCGCGACGGCGTGGTCAGAACCGCGACGATCTGCGCCGCGCTGGTGGTGGCTCAACGCCGTCTAGGTGTCCCGCTGCCCGTGCCGCCGGTACCGCCCATGCCCGGCCCCCCGCGGGGCCCACCGCCGACGCTGCCTGGTCCGGTGCCTTCGCCCTGGCCGCGGGACCCGGCGCCGATCGGCCCGCGCCGCTTGCCCTGTCCCTTGCCCGAGCTCTCGCCAGGCACCGCGTGCAGGCGCGCCGCCTTGCCGGCGCCCCTGGTCTGCTTGCCGGTGCGGGTCTCCGTCCGCTGGCGACTGGCCTTTCCCTGTCGCTGCCCGGCCTGCTTGCCGGCCTGCTGCGAGAGCCGCGCGGCGTCGTGGAGCAGCGCCCGGGACAGATCGACGCCCTTGGCGGGCGTCGGCGTCGCCTTGGTCACCGTCTTGTTGACTCGGCGAGGTCGCGGTTGACGCTTGGCGGCGATCTTCGCGCCGTCGTCTGGCTCGCGCGCGCCGGCCCCGGACTGCTGGACGTCGTCTGCAGCGGGAGCGGGGGTTGCCACCACTGGGTCCGGCTCGTGGGTCAGGGCCAGGCGCGCCGGCGCGCCGGCCGGCCGGGTCCTCGTCGCGGCCGCCTTGACCGCCCCTCGGAGCTGGCGGACGAGCTTGTCGGCCTCGGCGCGGTCGATCGGTGCGGTCTCGGCGCTCAGCGCCAGCGGCGCCGGAGAGCTGGCCGAAGCGAGTGAGATGGCCAGCGGCACAACGAGCGCGACCGCGGTGGCGATGGCGGATCTGGCGGTCATCGGATGGCCCTCCTGCCGTCACCCGCGATCGCGGGGATCGCCAGCGCGATCTGGATCGTCCCGGTAGACGGCTTCCCCGCCTGCCGGGGCGCCAAGGCGAGGGGCACGCGCCGGGTCACGGTCCGGCCATCGACCGTCACGCGCGCCGTCACGACCGTCTCGGCGCCTGCCCCGCCGCTGGCGACCAGGGGCAACGACACCTTGTTGGTCCCCGGGCGCAGGTCGCTGCTCCAGCGAATGGCTCCCGAGCCGCCCCCGAGCGCAGCAACGCCCGGCGCCAGCCGAACCGCCGCTGGCAGCTCGACGCTGAAGGCGGCGTCGTGGTGGGTGGTGGTCGCTCGGACCGACAGCGTCAGTCGATGGAAGGTCTCGGTCTGGGAGGACGAGGGTGGGGCCCCTCGCTGCCACAGCACCACCCCACCGGCGACGAGCAGCACCGAGGCGGCGAGGGCCACCAGGGCCGGCATCCATCGCCTCCGGACCGGGACCAAGGCGTTGTCGGGGGACGCATGGCTCACGTGAGCGGTGTTCGCCAGTCCGGAGGCTGCTTCGTTCAGGCGCCGCCGCAACGACAGCTCGAAGCCATCGGGGAGCGCGGGTGGCTCGAGGGCTCGCAGCGCGCCGCCCATCGCCCCGAGGTCCTCGTAGCAGGCGCGGCAGACCGCACAGCCCTCGATATGGGCCATGACCTCGGGTGACAGGTCGCCGTCGGCCGGCTCGCTGTACAGCAACTCGAGGATGTCGTCGCAGCGGCTCATCCGTCGCTCGCTTCCCGCCCTCGCCCTGTTGGGCGACCTATGTCTTCGTGACTACTCAACTTTTTTGCTCTCTGCTGAAGCCCGACTTGGCGGCTCCGTCAACGCTACGACCGGCGTGCCCCAAAGGTTCCCGACCGCGCTCCGCCTTAGTGGATCCGTCCTCTTCTCGCGCCATTCGCTGCTGCAACCGACCGCGGAGATGTGCCCTGGCGCGGGCGAGGCGCGAGCGCACCGTGCCCACCGGCACGCCGGCGATCTCGGCCACCTCTTGATAGCTCAACTCTTCGATATCACGAAGAGTAATCACGATCCGCTGGGGCTCGTCGAGGGCGGCGACCTCCTCCTGCAGCCAGGCCGCCATCCGGGCGCGCTCGAGCGAGGCGAGGGGGTCTGGCGCGCTGGCCTGCACGCCGTCGTAGACGCCCCCCTTTTCCGGGGCGATCTGGTGCTCGGCCAGCTCGTGCTGGGCCCGGCCGGTCTTGAAGCTGTCGAGGTGGACATTTCGCAGGATCCGGGCCAGCCACGGCAGCACCGGCGCGCCGGGCCGAAATCGGTCGAAGGCATTGAAGGCGCGGATCAGCGCCTCCTGCGTCAGGTCGGCGGCCTGGTCACGGTCGTGGCAGAGCGAGATCGCGATGCGGAACAGCCGCTCGTGGTAGGGCCGCGTCAGCTTGACGAAGCTCGAGACCCGCTTGTCAGGTTTCCCCGGGCTCACTGGTGCCGTCCTGCCCTCTGAGAACGAGGCAACCATACTCGTATATGACATCACAAGTCGAGCTGCGCTTGGCTGGCAACAAACCTTGCGCGCCGCCGAGGACCGGACCATGATCGGCCGACTCCCGCCAGCTGCCGCTGACTACAGGAGACCGCCGATGAACAGACCGACACGATCATTCCTGCAGCTGGCCGCGTGGCTCTTGCTGCTG
>JAUVBO010000032.1 GCA_030591195.1 Pseudomonadota bacterium | reverse complement strand
GCGCAGAGCACCGGACACGGCGGGGGAGCCGGCTGGCTGCTCGACATCGACATCGCCCGGCAGTCGCAACAGTCGTCGATCACGGCGCAGGCCGAGGGCGCCGGGGCGCACTGGCCCTGGTAGTCGACGTTTACCCCGTGGCGGGCCGCCTCGCAGGCCGAAGAGTAGGACAGTCCATCGCAGCCACAGTGCCAGTCGGGGTTGGCTAGCAGCGGGCAGCCATCAGGCCGCGGCGTGCAGATCCCCATCTTCGCGCCGGTGGCGACGCAGAAGCCGTCCATCTTGCAGTAATAGCCAGGCCCCTCGGCTCCGGTGCACTGGTCGTGGCTGTTGCAGAACATGTCGATGTCCGGCGGCTCGCAGATGCCAGGGTAGGCCACCGAGGTCCCCGCGGCCGCGGCGTGACACGCGTCGTAGTAGGTCTGGCCGTTGCAGCCACAGACGCCACCCACGGGCGGATCGGCAACGCCAGCGTCGGGGGGCAACGGCGGCGGCGGGGGCATCGGCGCTCCCGTGCCGCTGTCGGGCACGCGCTTGGCCGAGCCCGCGTCGACCGGCTGCGGCGCGAAGCCGGGAGCTTCATCGCTGTCGCTCTCTCCGCCAGGGGTGCTGTCTCCGTCGCAGCTGGTGGGCCGCTGGCGACAGGTGCCGGTGCCGACGCAGGCAGCGCCGAAGTCGCAGTACCAGCCGACGCCGCACGCCTCGTTGCTGTCGCAGCTCGGCACCTCGCAGCGTCCCAGGCAGGGCATGGGGAAGGGGACGAGCGGCTTTCGGTCGGTGCCCACGCCGCTGCTGCCGGACGGGGTGCCATCGCCCCAGTCACACGGGTCGGGCACGCAATCCCCGGTCCCGTCATGCGGCAGACACCGCGCCCCGCCGCTGCAGTCGGCGCTGGTGCGGCAGGTGCCTGCCGGGAGGGTGCAGCTCGGGCCACTGTCGACGACGGATCCGTCGGTGACACCTGGGCCAGCGTCGCTGTTCGACACGGCCCGCGAGTCACAGCCGGTGGTCGAGAGCAACGCACCCACGGCCACCAGCAGCAACGATCTCGTCAAGGCACTCGTCATTTCTTCCCCTCGTCCTCGCTCGCCTGCCGGTTCGCCAGCAAGCTCAGCAGGTAGTCGGTGGGGCTGCTGCGCAGCACCTCGGTGGAGCAACCCGCCAGGGCGCCCGAGACGACCTGGCCGTCGCGCTCGATGCGATAGCTACCGTCAGTGGCCAGCCCGAAGCCGGTGGGCGCCATGGGCTGACCCTCGGCGGCGATGGTCACCCCGACCTCGCAGTAGCTCCCTGGCACACAGGCCGGGCCGCCGTGGCTGACGGCGGTGAAGTGTGGATGATAGAGGTCGAACAGCTCGCCCTGCTGCCAGCCGAGCTCGGTCTGGTCGGCGGTGACCTCGATCCGGATCCAGGCGACGAAGGGCACCTCGGCGTGGCCGAGGTCTGGCTTGGCCGCCGGATCGGTCAGCACCTCGGTCAAGCTGAAGCGCAGCCCGTCGGCCGAGCAGCTGCGGCGCTCCACCCGGCGCGAGCGCGACAGCAGGTCGCGGGGCACCGGCAGCTGCCGCACCTTGGCGGCGAAGCCGTGGCGTAGCCCCGGCTCGAGCGGGCGCGCCTGCTTTAGCACCATCCGCCGGCTGGTAGCCGGGCCGCTGACGCGCGCCGGCCAGCCGGCCTCCATCCAACGAAACTCGAAGTCCAGCGTCAGGCTGCGCGCCTGCTGAACCTTGGCCACGCCAAGGTTGGCCTGGGCCAGCCAGGCGTCGGTGACCGCGCGAGCCTGGCCAAAGATCTCGACCAGCTGCTCGTCCGACAGCACCTCTTCGCCGGGCTGGGCCACCGTCGAGCTGCGAACCCGCGTCACCCCGGGCGAGCCCGCGCCAGCGGCGAGGGTCACCCGGACGACCTCGGGCAGGTGGGTCGCGCCCGGCGGGTTGGTCACGCTCAGCGCCCCCTGTTGCACGTTGAGCTCCATCACCGCCTCGAGCTCGCTGCCCGGTGGCATCACCGTCAGGGTGAAGACGCCGTTGGCCAGCTCGAGCGAGTCGGCGAAGCGCGGGTGGACCAGCAGCGCCATCGCCCCGCTGAGGTGGTCGATCCGCTCGCGACGCCGCTCCTCGAAGGCGGCGAAGGCCCAGTAGGAGGCCCAGGTCTTCTTGATCGCCCAGGCGAAGGTCTTCTTCCGCTCGCCCTTGTCGGGCCGGCCTGTCGGGTCGACGAAGCCAGTGTTCGAGTCGTAGAGCCCGGCGCCGTTGAACCCCTCGACGTCCTCCACCGTGCTCGAGGAGCGAAAGCGCAGCCCCTGCTCGGGCGACAGCGAAGCGAAGCGCTCCTTCAACGCGGCGGTCAGCTGGGCCAGGGTCGAGGCCGCGATCGGCTTGTCGCGGATCACCCGCTTCAGCCCGCCGTCGCGCACCAGGTCGCCGAGCGGATCGCCGACCGGCCGGGCGGTGACGAAGGAATCGGCCGCCGCCTGGTCCGACGGCTCGAGGTGGGTCTGGTCGAAGGCGGCGCGACCTTCGAGCAGCAGAAAGCGGATCCGCGCGTCGGTGCCAAAGATATCCTCGACGAGCATTATCTCGATCAGCGGCCTGAGCTCGGCGAGGTGCTCGAGGTACGGCCGCACGGTCAACGCCAACGGCAGGTCGGGGGTGTCGACCGACGGGGTGGCGAGCAGCGCGACGAAGCCCGTTGCCTTGCCGCCGATCAGCGGGCGCTGGGCCGCCATCGCCGACACGGGGAGCTCGGTGATGGCGATCGTGTAGGGCACGCTCTGCAGATCCAGCGGCGGGAGCTTCACCGGGGTGGTGGTGCTCAGCTGCTTGTAGCGGGCGTACTCGGCGCCGCTGATCGGCGCCAGGGTCATCCGGTCGGGCGCCTCGGCGCGAACGATCGCCCAGCTGTAGGAGGCGTCGAGCTTCTGCAGCTCAGGGTGCACCAGCGCGTCGCCGAGGTAGAGGTTGGGGATGCCGCGGTTCTGGGCCAGCAGGTTGATGTGAGCCAGGGGCGTCTGGGGCACAGCCGAGATCACCGCGGTGGCCGCCGGCAGCTCGTCGGGGATGTCGGGCAGCACGAGGATCGACTCGTCGTTGGCGCGCGCGAGATCTGCCCCGTCGTTGACGATCAACACCCGCCCCGCGGTCAGCCCGGGGTTGTAGACCTCCACCTCGCCGGGCCTGCTGAGGTCTGAGTAACGCAGGATCCGGTCGCCGTAGGGCAGCTGCTGCTGGGCCATCTGCTGGGCCAACACCTCCTGCTTGGGCGAGCGCACCAGCCAGAGCAGGTCGCTGCCGATCTGCTCGGGCACGGCCGCGACGAGGGTCTCGAAGAAGGTCACGAGCTCGGCGTGGGAGATGCGGTCGCTGTACTCGAGCTGAAACGCCCACCGTGCTTGCGGGTGGTCCTGGTCAGCGTCGATCTCGATCAGCGAGCCGAGACCGTAGCGCTTGGGGAAGACCTCGAGCGCCTCACGGTAGAACCGCCGCGAGTAGAGCCGCTTGTCGGAAAACTCGAGGTCGAGGGGCAAGACGGACTGGACCACGGCCCAGGCGTAGATCTCGCGCAGGGTCGACAGCTCGAGGCCCTGGTGAGGATCCACCCCGTCGTCGCCGGGCATCGGCTGACCGCCGAGCAACCGGAACCAGTACCACTCGTCGTGCAGCCGGTAGAAGCGACCATCATAAAAAACGATCCCCCGCTGCTCGTCGTCGCCGAAGGCGGTGATGGTGAACTTCACCGTGGCCAGCCGCCCCGACTGCTGGGCCAGCGCCTGGAAAGTCGCGACGCTCGCCAGCCGGGCCTCGGTGTGGTCCTCGAAGGCCGAGCCGCCGGTCCCCGCATCACCGCCTGGCGGGCCACCGCCGCAGCCGACGGCCAGCAGCAGCAACAGATGGAAACGGAACAGTGGGGTCCGGCGTCGCATCGCTCTCGAATACAGCAGGAGACGTGCCAACATCGCTCAGTCTGCTTTCGAGCGCCGGCACCGCGCCAAAAGTCAAGATATCAACTGTTTAGCGTAGCATGCCAGCGGCTGGGCGATCTAGCCCATGGATGTGCCACTTCCCACGATCCCAGGCACACTGCCATGGTTATTTGACACCACCAGCGCGCCCTCAACGGTCGACCACGTTCCAGGCCCGGCGGAGCTGATCGAGGAACGCCGCCTCGGCGGGGTCGATGGTGGCGATCGCCGCGAGGTCGAAGAGGAAGGCAAAGATCACCTCTCGCTCGCGCGGCTCGCTGGTCTTGTCGATCTGCTCGGCGACCAGCCGATCCCAGCGGCTGCGATCCTTCTCGGCCTCGATCATCGCGTCGAACGGGCGGATGATCGATCCGAGCCGCTGCTCGAAGGCCGCGCCCTCGGCCGCCGCGATCAGCGCCTTGACGTCGGGCGGCGCGACGCGGTCACGGCGGAGCAACTCCCAGGCCAGCACAGCGCAGGAGCTGAGAGACTCGGGCGAGAACTCGTCGAGGCTGTAGGCCTCCTGGGCCGGTTCGCGGTCGCTCATCCGGCAACCCTCGCCCGCCTGCGTGGCCGTGATCAACTTCGGAAGCAGCCACACTGCAGAGCCCCGCTGGACCGTTTCACGATCATCACCGCGACCGCCGTCGACCGTGACGCGCAGCCTCGAGTTTTGAGAACTTTGCCTCGAGCGTCACGCCTGCCGTGATGCTCAGCCTCGAGTTCCAGGATCCTCGCCTCGAGCGCCCGAATCCTCGCCTCGAGCGCCACATCTGCCGTGACGCACAGCCTCGAGTTTTTGGAACTTCGCCTCGAGCGTCACGCCCTCCGAAGAAATCGCGCGTGAATCGTCCTCCTGAGTCATCCTTTTCGCAACATCACCGCAACCGAGCCGATAACACGGCCGATGAACGAGCCGATCGGATACCATGTCATTTGCCGGCTGACGGACAGCCGCGTGATCGCCCCGACCCGCGAGCAACGGCGCCAGATCGCCCGGATCGTCCTGGAGATGAGCCGGGGACACCGCCTGCTGGCGTTCAACGCCCCGGACACCCACCTGCACCTGGAGCACCTCGAGAACCGTGCCACCAGCGGAAAGCTGGTCCGGCGGGTGCAGATCTCGATTCGACGACGCCTCGGCCTCCCCGTCGGCTTCGCTCAAGCCACCCACAAGGCGATTCGACATCAGGGCCATCTGCTGAAGACCTTCGACTACATCCTGCGCCAGCAGCCCCACCACGAGCTGCTCTGGGATCCCTACCACGACGCGAGCAACCTGCCCGATCTGCTCGGCATGAGGTTGATCGGCCAGCACACCGCGGCCCACGTGCGTAGCCAGCTTCCCCGCGTTCATCGGGCCCAGCTCCTCGGACTGCTCGGCGTCGACAGCCTCCCGGAATCCACCGGGCCGCTGGTGCAGGTGGTTCCAGCGACCCTCGCGGCCCTCGGCCTGAACAGACTCGTCCCGCGAAGCGCCACGACGCGCGCGGCCTGGAGAGCCGTGATGGCGCTGTTGCAGGGCCACCTCTCCGTGGCTGGCATCGCCAACCTGCTCGGCACCACGCGCGAGACCTTGTCTCGCCTCCAAGGGATGGAGCCAGACCCGCGCCTGGTACGAGCGATTCGGCTGCAGCTCGGCATCCGTCAGGTGATTCCAGCGGCGGCCGACGGCGTTTTCGTCGAATCCCCAGTCGAAGCGATGGCGGGCCGGCGGGGTCGACGATAGAATCTAGGGTCGATGCCACGCTGGCTGATGTTCCTGATCTTCTTCTCCGTCGCGGTGCTGATCCTCGGCGGCGTCCACTTCTACTTCTACCGACGACTGGTGGTGGCCACCGCCCTGCCCGCCCCTTGGCGCACGGTGGCCAAGGTGGCGCTGATCGCGCTCGCCGTCAGCTTCCCGCTCTCGTTCTTCATCACCCGCGGCGTCGACCCGGCCGTCGCCCGGTACCTGCTCTTGCCGGTCTTCGTCTGGCTCGGCGTGATGCTGCTGCTGTTCTTCGTCCTGCTCGGCCTCGACGTGCTCCGTGGCCTCGGCTGGCTCGGCCTCCGGGTCACCGGCCAGCAGGACCTGATCGCCGATCCCGGGCGACGCCTGCTGCTGGCCCGCGCGCTGGCGGGCGGCGCCGCGGCCACGGCGGGCATCGCCGGCGGCGTGGCGCTCTTGCGGGGCGTCGCCTTGCCGGTCGCCAAGCGACTCGAGGTCACCCTGCCGAAGCTCCCGCGAGCGATGGACGGCCTGACCATCGCCCAGCTGACCGACCTGCACCTCGGCCCCATGCGGCGGGGACGCTGGGTTCGCGAGGTGGTGCGGCGGACCAACGCGCTGAAGCCGGACATCATCGCGATCACCGGCGACCTGGCGGACGCAACCCCCGAGCAGCTCGCCGCCGAGACCGAGATGCTCGGCCAGCTCGAGGCGCCCAACGGCATCTTCTTCGTCACCGGTAACCACGAGTACTTCATCGACCTGCACGGCTGGCTGGCGCGCCTCCGCCAGCTCGGCGTGCGGGTGCTGCGCAACGAGCGCGTGACGCTGCGCAAGGGCCGGGCGGTGCTCGAGCTGGCCGGCATCGACGACCACGAGGGGGCGCGGCTCGCCCCGGGCCACGGCCCGGACTTGGCCCGGGCGAGGCGCGGCCACGACCCCGCCCGCCCGGTGGTGCTGCTGGCCCACCAGCCGCGGGCGGTGAAGCAGGCCTGTCAGCACGGCGTCGGCCTGGTGCTCTCGGGACACACCCACGGCGGCCAGATCTGGCCCTGGAACTACCTGGTCTACCTCCAGCAGCCCTACGTCTCGGGCCTGCACGACCACCAGGGGACGCAGATCTACGTCAGCCCCGGCACCGGCCTGTGGGGCCCGCCGATGCGCCTCGGCAGCCGGTCGGAGATCACCCTGGTCACCTTGCGGGCGCCCGCGACCCGCGGCTGAGCGCGTCGGGCTACTGGTAGCGGAGGATCGTGCCCCGGTCACCGACGGCCCACAGGCCACCGCCGCCGTCGTCGATGAAGTCGAAGATCGCCGCGTCGATCGGCGCGATGTCGACGCTCCAGCTGGAGCCGGTGCGGCGCATGATCGTGCCCTTGCTCGAGCCGACCCAGACGTTGGTGCCGGCGCCACCGACGGCCCGGGCGCGGCGGTTGACGAAGCCCGTCGCCTGGCTGTCCTCGCGCCAGCTCGCGCCGTCGCCGACGAGCACGATCGCCTCGCCGCCGACCGTGATGTCCGTCGCCGAGGTGCCCCAGATCGCGCGCAGGCTCTGCTCGGTGCCAGAGACCTGGCTCGTCCAGCCGCTGCCGTCGTAGGCGAGGATCGTGCCCTCCTTGCCGACGGTCCAGACCCGGTTGCCAGCGCCCCAGATCGCGGTGAGGTCGACGTCGACGCCGCTTGGAACCTTGCTCCAGCCGCCCGACGTGCGATGCAGGATCGTGCCCTTGGCACCCACGGCCCAGATGTTGTCAGCCGAGGTGCCCCAGAGCCCGAAGATGCCCTGCTTCTGGCCCTCGGGGCAGTCCACCTTGCTCCAGCCCACCCCGTCGAAGTGGTACAGGGTGCAGGAGTAGCTGCCGCCTCCCGCGGCCCAGATGTCGCTCGGCCCACTGCCCCAGATCGCCTGGAAGCTGCCCGCAATCTGGTCGTTGACCGCCCAGCCGCCACCCTGGTAGCGCAGGATCAAGCCCAGGTTGCCCACGGCCCAGACGTCGCTTGGCGCGCTCTTCCACAGCGCGTAGAGCGCGGCGGTGATCGGCGACATCGACTGGGTCCAGGTTCCGTTCGGGTTGGCGGGCTGGGTCGGCGTGGCGCCGGGCTGGGTCGGCGTGGCGCCGGGCTGGGTCGGCGTAACGCCGGGCTCGGTCGGTGTGGCGCCAGGCTCGGTCGGCGTGGCGCCGGGCTGGGTCGGCGCGGAGCCGGGCTGGTAGATCGACGGCCCGGCCTGACCACCGCCACAGGCGATAGCGAACATCGCTCCGAGACAAACCAGGACAACCTTCGCTGCGGTCGCGCGCATCATTCCTCCTCGGCGTGGATTGAACACACGGTCGGGAGTGCAACGGTCATACCAGCCGGGCCGGGCCGGAATCCTTCCGGTTTTGCTGCCGACCAGGCCCTCGAGCCACCGCTCGTGTGCAACCGGTCGACCGCTGTCCGGCTGCCCCGTGGCTCGAATCGTGGTATCCAGGTCGAGAGGTCTCCAGGTCGCAGCGAAACAAGGTGACGCCATGTCCTGCCGGTCGGTCCCCACGATCTCTTCATCTTCGGTGGCGCTGGTATTGCTCGCGGCGCCGATCATCCTGGCTGGCTGCGACCCGGGCCGATCCGAGCGCCAGGCGATGCGCGAGCAGATCAAGGCGCTGCAGCATAAAAACGCCGCGCTCGAGCGCCAAGTCGCGGCGCTGCAGCAGCCGAGCGCCGGGCGCGCCAACGATCCCCTCGCTGGCATTACCGGCCTGCTCGGTCAGCTGAGCAAGGGCAACTTCAAGCTCACCACCAAGCCGGCGCCAGGACGCGCCACGCCGATGAACCCCGAGCTGCAGAAGCGGCTCGACCGGATGCTCGTCGACGGCCTCGAGAAGGTCTCCAAGAACAAGGACGCCAAGGAGCTGCTCAAGGCGATCATGCGGGCGATGAGACGCGACCTGCAGCGCCAGGCCGCCGAGGCTCCGCCCGCTCGCAGATAGCCCTCACAGCACCAGCGCGCAGATCGTGAACAGCCCGAGCGCGATCGACAGCCAGCCAAGTGAGCTTGCCAGCTCGCCTTCCATGCGAAGCTCCCGGAGTACCTACCGCGGAACAGGGTACTGTGGAACAGCCTCGCGCGAGCAAGGAAATCGTCTGTCAGGGAGCATCGCAGCAGCCAGCGACGACCGCGGCGCTGCAGACGTCGCAGGGCGCGGCCCCCTCGAAGACGCCGCAGGGGGTAGCCGGGGCCTTGCCACCACCCCCACCGCCGCCCGGGCCGCCGATAGCGCAGGCACACTCGCCCTGGGTCGTGCAGGCGACGACCATCGCGCCGCAGGTCGCCCGACACAGCGACGTCGACACCGCTGCGGTACAGACCCAGGCCGACCAATCCTCGCACGTCGGCGCGGTCCCCGCGTCCTGCTGAGTCCCGGCTTCACCGCTGACACCGGAGTCCGGGGGCGCGCGGTCGAGGCAGTGGCCCTCGGGCGGAACACACTGGGGCTTGAACCCGGCGCTGGTTCGCACGCTCAAGCACTCGTAGGGGCTCGGACAGTCCTGCTCGCAGTAGACGCCGCAGGCAGCTCCCTCATCGAACTCGAGGCAGTAGTTGCCCGCGCCACCGCACTGGTCATCCGACGTACAGGGGGCGCACAGGTGGGAAAGGTCGCGACCGTCTGCGCTCACCCCGACGTCTGCGCTCACCCCAACGTCCGGGTCCGCCTGGGAGATCACCGGCGCTTCGCCCGGACACCCGGCCAGTATCGGCATCAAGACACACCAGCCGCAGCCGGCGAGTCGGCTCCTTAGCATTAGCGCCTCCGAGTCGATGTCACCCAACAGGTACACCGGCACTATACATACTGATGTGTTTTGGTCAGGCCTGCCAGCGGCGGAAAGTGAGCTCCCCGCGCGCGTTGATCGGCTAGGCGGTGGCCTGCTCGCGGGTCTCGCAGATGTTGAGGATCGCGGAGAACCCAGAGATGTCGAAGACCTCTTTGACGTGGGGTTGAGGGGCGCAGAGGATCAGCTTGCCCTGGCCAGCGCTGACCTGCTTGGCGGTGGTCAGCAGCACGCGCAGCCCCGCGCTGCTGACGTAGCTCAGCTGGGACAGGTCGAGCACCAGCCGCGGCGGGCCCTGCGCAATCAGCCCCGAGAGCCGATCCTGGACGCTGGTCACGGTCATCGGATCGAGCCTGCCATCGAGGCCCACCACCACCGTCCCGTCCTCTAGCTTCTCTTCGCTGATCTCCATGACTGCCTTCCGTCGGAGGGGTGCAGGTGCTGCCGGGCGCTCAACCAGCGGCGCCGGGGATGTTCTTCTCCATCACCAGCAGGTTGCGACCGCCGCGCCGCTCGTATGCTAGCCGATCCATCATCCGCTTGACCAGGAAGATGCCCAGCCCGCCGACGGTGCGCTCCTCCACCGGCGCGAGGGTGTCGGGCTCCTTGGCGGCGAGGATGTCGAAGGCGCCGCTGTCATCCTCGACCTCGACGCGCAGGCACGGCGTCCCGCGCTCACCCTCGGCTGCCACCAGCGCGACGCGCACGTCGATCGTGCCGGCGCCTCGACCATCCTCGCGAACGCCGTGGGTCGCGATGTTGGTCAGCACCTCGTCGAGCGCGAGGTTGATCGCGTTAACCACCGCGAAGGGAACCGCGTGCTCCTCGCCGAAGGCCTCGACCTGCGCGTGGAGCGCGGGGATCTCGTCGACCCGGGCGGCGAGCGTCACGTCGAGCGCAGCGTCGCCCTCCTCACCAGCTGCATCGGTCGCTTCGTCGCTCACCGGCTCGTCACCCTCTCGGCGCCCCTGCACACGAGGTCAGGTCTGGACAGTGAGCTGCCCAGGGAGGGTGAGCTGGACCTCCCCGCCCGAGGAGCAGATCAGCTTGCTGTCGTGGGTCCGCACCGGCATGTCCCCCAGCAGCACCGTCGGCTTGCCGACGATCCGCGGAGCCGCGCCGAACGAACGGAGCATCATCGCCCCGCCGGTTGCCAGCATGCCCCTCAGCGTCTTCCTCCGACGCAGGCTCGTCCGCCTCGTCGTCGTCCGCCTCGTCGTCGTCCGCCTCGTCGTCGTCCGCCTCGTCGTCATCCTCGCCCTCAGCCGGCCGGGCAGCGACCGCTACCATGGGCGTGGTCCCGGGCCAGGGTGAAAACACCACCGCTGCGATCTGGTCCGCACCGGAGCCCGCCAGATCGTCAGCCGGCGGCTCGTCCGACAGCGCCGAGAGCAGCGCGTAGATCGCGACGACGAAGAGCGTCGCGGCCAGGTAATACCACCAATGCGACCACGTCGGCCGGATCGACCCGGTCGCCGTGACGTCGGTGGTCTCGACCTCCTCGCTCGCCGAGAGCTCGAGCTTGGCGCCGAGCTTTCGCATGTAGGCCGCGATCTGCTCCTCGTTGCCGCTGTGCTTGCCGCCGAAGCCGACCGCGAGGCAGAAGTAGAAGATCTCGTAGATGATCGGGGCGAAGCGCGAGGCCTCGAGCCCCTCGTCGATCGTGGCGTAGAACAGCTCTCCGCCCTTGTCGACCTGGCAGAACTCGCGCTGCAGCAGCGGCCCGACCGACTGGTCGACGTTGGC
>JAUVBO010000033.1 GCA_030591195.1 Pseudomonadota bacterium | reverse complement strand
GTTGACGCGGCGATCGTGCCTCACATCGCGCCGGTCGTGCCGGACGCTGGGGCGCACACCGCGCCGGTCGTGCCGGACGCTGGGGCGCACACCGCCGCGGTGGACCCGCCGGTCGTGCCGGACGCTGGGGCGCACACCGCCGCGGTGGACCCGCCGGTCATGCCGTACCGCGGGCGCCCGACGGTAGTTGGTCCGACGATAGCCGTGGTACCTGCGACCACTGCGTCGATACCACGTCCGGTACCGTGTGCCGTACCGGCTGTAGTGTGTCCGATAGACGTGGTGACGCGGATGGCTCCGGGGAATGTAGAGTCTCCGGCTGCCCCGGTAATAATACGGCAGGCCGGTCGGGTCATAGAAGACCACGTGGCCGTCGTGGTAGACCGGCGAGTAGTTGCGGGTCCGAATCACGCGACGGTAGCCGTGATAGCGATGCCCGCGGCCGCGATACCACCGACGATAGTTGTGGCGATGTAGCCGATAGTGGCGCCGCAGGCCGTTGTAGTTGGCGTACACTCGCGGAACGTAGCGGACGTGGCCCCCGACGTAGTAGATCGGCCGCCCGGTATTGTCGAAGAAGACCGGGGAGTCGAGGTAGTACTTCGGGGTGTAGTAAGAAACGTGAATGTCCGCGCCCCCGGCCATGTCCGCGTCCCCGACGACCTCGAGGCCCTGTGCAACCGCCGGGCTGGCCGATGCCAACATTCCCAGGCAAACCAACCCGTACACAAGCGGCTTGAATTCGGTCTTCATCGTCGTTCCTCTGTTTGAAGTGATCAGATCCTACCACACTCTTCCGCACGCCAAGGGCAGCAACGCTCGTGCCAAAAAAGCTCCTTGATCTTCAAGTTTTCAAGCATCGTTGATAACCGCCGGAAGCTCCCGGAACCGCCGCCCTGTCCGCTGTCCTGGATTGTGGCAGCCAGCGCGCCGCCAGCCCCCGACGCCATCAAAAACCTGCGCACCTGAGCGCCGTGGCGCGCAAAGTTTGCACCAGGGGTGTGAACGCACGGTGACACCTCTGGGTTACTCGCCGATGCCGAGCTTGCCCAGATAGTCCCTCACCCGCTGCTGGTGGCAGGCGGGAAGGTAGAGGCTGACCTGCTTGCCATCCTTGGCGTCGGTGTACCGAAGCCCCTTGATCGGGCTGTATTTCGCCTGGGTGACCTTGTCCCAGCCGCGCGCCATCACCTCCGCCATCGCTCCCGCCTGGCCCACGCGCTCGATCTCAGACTCCAGCTCCTCCGCCGTGCGGCAACTCCGGGCAGCCGCGTGGAGGAACTGGTAGACCGGCATCGTCGCGTGGACCTTGCCGCCGCTGCCGACGTCCTCCGCGCGAGCCCAGATCAAGCGGTTGGGGGTCAAGAGCGTCACGCCGGTACGCTGGGCCTGCGAGAGGTCGCGGCCCTTCTGGTAGCGCGTGCGATCGAAGATCGCCACGTCGAGCTGATGGCTCTCGTCGAGCAGCTTTCCCTGGTCGTCAACCTCCGGCGCTTGGTGGACGTTGACCGCGTTGGAGAGGACCCAGAAGTTGATCACACCCCAGAGGCGCGACATGCGGCCTGCGGGCCCACAGAGGCCGAAGCTCAGCGGTGAGGCGCCGCTGTCTGGGCGCGGTCTCAACAGCAGCGAGACCTGCGAGGCGCCGAGGAAGCCCGCCAGCTCGACTCCCGAAAGGTCGCGGTGAGCCAGGTCGGTGACCACGCCCGTACGACTGACGCGGATCGAGCGCTGGTTGGTCTCCGCGTAGAGCTTGCCGGCGCTCTTGAAGAGCATCCAGAGGGCCAGCGGTAGGGTGATGATCAATGCACAGAAGATCCCGAACAGACCCCAGAAGAACGCCCCGGGACGTTCGATGGCGATCAGTCGTTCGTCCTCGAGCAAGGTCAGCTCGGGGATCGAGCTCTGTCGCGGTACGCCCGCGCCGAGCTCCCATTGGGAGCTCGCCGGTTCGATCGGGCCGGCGGCGACGGGAATCGGTAACCCGGGCGTCGGCTCGACCGGGGCAGGCGCTGGCGCTGGGACTGCCGGGCTCGCCGCGGCTGGCTCGGCGGGCGCCCGGGGAGCCGACGCCGGTCCTACGGGAGGTGACTCGGGGGCGGCAGGTGCCGGCACGGCCGCCGCGGGGATCGACCGGGGCACCTCCGCTGGCGCGACCGGAGGAGACAATGCCGGCGCCGGCTCGGCAGCGGGCGAGGGGGCAGCTGGCGCCACGGAGACCGGAACCGCAGCCGGCGGGTTGACTGGAGCACCCGGCACGGCGGTGTAGCCGAGGATCGTCTTGTTCGCCGGGCCACCGCCGAACGCCGTCGGCTGCGCGGGGTCGCCGAGCTCGGGCTCGGTCCTCGGCATCGCCGACAGCCCGGGATCCGTTGGTGGTGGCGGCAGGCCGGCGCCGAGTAGCGGGGCGACCGTCTCCGCGTTATCAGCGACCCGGCCGTCCGCGATGTGGATCACCTGCTGCCGCGACGGGGCCGGGGGCACCTGCGCCGCTCCGGGGGGCGGGGCGATGATCGTCGGCCTGGCGTCATCTGGAAGCTGCTGGACCGGCCTCGGGATCCGCGCCGCCGCGTCGTCGGGCGTCTGCCCGGGCATGACCGACCGTTGCACGCCAACACCCGGACCCTCCGCGACCCCCAGCTTGGGTGTGACCGGCCTCGGCGTGACCGGCCCGGGCATGACCGCCGGAGGCGCCTCCTGCGCGGGCTGGGGGGACACCGGTAGACCACTGGCAGGCAGCGGCGGCGTGAAGCCGAGGATCGTTTTCTTCGCGGAGCCCTCGCCGCTGACCAGCGGCACGTCCGCAGGATCGCCGATCGGTGCTCGACCCGGGATCGGTCCCCCGCAGTGCTCGCACCGCGCGGGGCCTCGGGGAGAGTTTGCCTTGCCGCAGCGTCCACAGCTGGCCATGTCGGTCCCTGCGTCTCGTCCAGGGCCGCCGGTGGGCGACCGCGGGGTAGAGTCTAGCCCGATCCGGTGACGCGCGCGACCGCTGACCATCGGTGGAGATCGCGGTTTTACTGCGTCGGCGTTGTCGGGCAGAATAGCGATCACGCCAGCGTAAGGTTACGCAGGAGCAAGTCTCGCGCCGCGCGCGATCCGTGGGGCGTCAAGGAGGAGCGATGAGCCCAGAGCGAGCCAAATCGGGGGAAGACAACGAGGTCTACGCCGAATTTGATGAGTTCCTCAAGGCAGCGATCCACGACTACTACCAACAGGGAGGCAAGTCGAACAAGGCCAGCTTCATCGCGCTGTTGATCGCCTCCGGGGAGATCACCTCGATCGCGGTGGACTCGCTCAAGTCCGGCAAGGGCGCGAAGAAGCTCGCGCTCGGAGCGGCTGGGGTGATCGCGCTGCGCATCGGTCTCAAGTACGCCCTCTCCGGTCCGCTGGGGATCCTCCTCGCGGGCGCGACGGCGGCGTCGTTGATCGCGTACTTCGTCCGCAACCGCGGCGAGATCACCGGCCGAATCGGGGGCTACCGCAAACTCGTCGCCGAGGTCAAGCAAAGCTACGAGAAGCTCCAGAGCGACCACCGCGATGGCCGTCTCGACCTCGAGCAGCGCAACCTGATGATCGACGGGCTGATGAAGCGCTTCATCCAGGACGTCGAGCGCGGGTCGTAGCCCGCACCTCGCCCGCCGCGGAGGGCGCCAGGAGCTGCGCCCCTAAGCTCCTTGTTCGCAGCTGCTGCACGCGCTAAAACCCGACCCAATGGAGTGCTTCGTCCTTGGCATCGGGGGCATGATGCCCATGCCCCATCGGAGGCTCTCGTCGGTCGCGGTGCGCGTCGAGGGTCGATCCTACCTCTTCGACTGCGGCGAGGGGACCCAGGTCCCCTACAAGGAGCTGCACGTCGGGATGCGCGCGCTGGAGCTGGTCGCCGTCAGCCACCTGCACGCCGACCACGTGCTCGGCCTGCCTGGCATGCTGATGCTCCGGGCCCAGATGCCCGATCCCGCGCCGCTGACGCTGGTCGGGCCGCCGGGCCTCGGCCGCTTCGTGCGCAACGTGCGCGCCGACCTGCGGATGTACATCAACTACAAGATCGAGATCATCGAGTGGTCGACCGGCGCGACGGAGGTGGCGTTCGAAAACGATCAGCTCCGCCTGCTCTGGACGCCCCTGTCCCACTCGGTGTTCTGCCTCGGCTACCGGCTCGAGGAGCACCAGCGCCCGGGCCGCTTCGACCCTGAGGCCGCCCGCGGGCTGGGGATCCCGCCCGGCCCGCTCTATGGCCGCCTGCAATCGGGGCAGTCGATCACCCTCGATGACGGCAGGGTGATCGAGCCGGGCCAGGTGCTCGGTCCGACCCGACGGGGCCGGCACGTCGCGATGGTCGCCGATACCTGCCGCACCGACGCGCTGCAGCGCGTGCTCCGGGCGGCCGATCTGGCCTTCGTCGAGAGCATGTTCCTGCCCGAGCACGCCGACGACGCCGCCCAGAAGAAGCACATGACCGCTGACCAATCGGCCGAGGCAGCCCAGCAGGCGGGCGTCCGCCGGCTGCTGTTGCTGCACATCAGCCCGCGCTACGAGAACCGCGAGCTGCGCGCCTTCGGCAAGGTCGCACGGGCGATCCACCCCCGCGCCGACGTGGCACGCGAGGGACAGGTGATCAGAGTTCCGCTACCCGAGTAGCAGAGGCACCGCCGCCGAGGGTGTGGATCGTCACGCCGAGAATCATCACGCCGACGGTGCTCTGTCCGTGATGCGCTTGAACCGCGGCAGGTCCCGCACCGCGTCGAACTGGCGGTCCTGGGCTACCAGCCGGGAGGTCTGCTCCGGCTGTCGCTCGAGGGCATGCTGCAGCATCCGCTCGGCGTCGTCGTGTCGCTGCTCGGCGACGTAGAGCGCCGCGAGGTTGTAGTAGGCGTTGAAGTACTCGGGGTCGAGGCCAAGCGCGCGCAGCAGACATTGCTCGCCGCGCTCGGGGTTGCCGCTGCAGGTGTAGGCCAGTCCGAGGCTGGTCCAGGCGGTCACCGACCGCGGGTCGATCTCGAGCTCCTCGAGCAACAGGCCGATGGCCCGGTCGAGGTCGTCACGATCGATGTCGTTGCGCTCGGCCAGCGTGGTGGCCAGCGCGATGCGGGCCTGCGGGTAGTCGGGGCAGAGCTCGAGCAGCTGCTCGAAACCCGTGATCGCCTCCTCGTGGGCGCCGAGCTCCTGGTGGGCGGTGGCGAGGTTGAAGTAGGCCACCGGGTTGGCGGGGTCGCGAGCCAGCGCCTCGGCGTAGGCCTCGAGCGCCCGGTCGAGCCGACCCAGGCGGCCGAAGACCACTCCGAGGTTGACCAGCGGCCCGGACCACTGGGGGTCAAGGTCGGCCGCTCGCTTGAAGCAGAAGACCGCCCGCTCGCTGTCCCCCTCGTCGCTGAGCGTGATGCCCTCGGCGTTGAAGCTGCGGGCCACGCCGAGCCGAGCCGCCGGGTCGGTCACGTCCAGGTCGAGGACCATGCCGAAGGCCGCGCGGGCGTCGCTGATCGCCCCCTCCTCGAGCAACAGCTCGCCGCGAATCACGTGGAGGGGAGCGGCGTCCGGGTGGCGGGCGAGGAACCGGAGGATCACGCCGAAGGCCTGCTCCTGGCGATCGAGGTGCAGGCCGAGCACCCGGGCGTACAGCGCCGCCGCGGTGACACTGTCGGGCTGGAGCTCGAGGGCTCGCCGTAGCACCGCCTCGGCCTCGGCGTAGCGTGCCTGGCCGACGTGCGCCCGGCCGGCTGCCAGCAGCACCTCCGGCTCGTCGGGCGCCTCGGCGAGGGCTCGCTCGAAGGCGGTGGCGGCCGCACGATGGTCGCCCTGTCGCAGCTTGCGCAAACCGTGACGCAGGCGCCCGCGCCAGGTCTGGTCGAGCCGCACGACCTTGTCGCCACCCGCGGGGGCAGCGACGTCGGGTTCGCGCGTTATCTTGGGAGGATCGGCCGTCATGATGCGGCTGGACAGCAAACGTATCACCCGCGATCTGGGGGGTCAACGGCCGACGGGGCCATGTTAGACTCCTCGCCATGCCAATCGGTCTGAGTGCTGGGCCTTTTCGCGGTCTTGCGGCCTACGAGGAAAGCGACGCGAGCCTGCTGTTCGGGCGTGACGAGGAACGGGACCGGCTGGTCCAGATGGTCGGAGCTGCCGAAACCGACGGCCCGATCCTGGTCACCGGCGAGGCGGGGGTCGGGAAAACCTCCCTGCTGCGCGCCGGGCTGCTGCCGTTAGTCGGGCAGGCCCGCCGGGTGCCGATCTACCTCGACTGCGCCCAAGACTGGCAGCGCCAGCTCCTCGGCGCGCTGACCCAGCTGCTCGGCCGACCGCCGAGCCCCGACGAGGATCCGCTCGCCGTGCTCGCGCGCCAGGTGGAGCAGAGCGGTGCGCGGCCGCTGCTGGTGATCGACCACGTCGAACAGGTGGCCTGGATCCAGGACGAGCGACAGGAGCAGATGCGGCGGCTGATCGCACACCTGCGATCGATCCCGCAAGCGCTCTTCGTCTTCGCCACCGATCGCGGCTATCCGTACGCGCTGGCCCAGCTCGCCCGTGGCCTCGAGGCGATCCCGGAGGATCGCACTGTCGATGTCGAGCGCTTCGACCAGGCCGCGGCGGCGCAGATCATGGAGCGGATGGTGCTCGCCGGTGGCGGCTACATGGAGGCCGGGCTGCCCGAGACGGTCACTGGCGAGCTTTGCGCCAGCGGCCCGGTGATGCCAGCGGCCCTGCAGGCGGTGGGCCACGCCGCGGCGCTCAACGGCGCCACGTCGCTCAAGGGCTTCAACCGGGTCGGCGGCGCCGAGGTGCTGTCGACGTCGTACGTCGAGCTGCTCGCGGGCCGGGCCGGTGGCTGGCGCGCCCGCCGCGCCTTGACCCTGTTTGCCGAGCAGCCGAACCCTCGCGCAGTCGTCAGCCTCGGCGAGGTGGCGCAGAGCTCGGGCCTGCCGATCCCCGCCGCGGCGGTGGTGCTATCTGCCCTGCAGCGCGAAGGGCTGGTTGATCGACACCAGTCGGTATCTCCCGAGGCGACGCTGACCGCCGCGAACGCCGACGACACGCGCGCGGGCGAGACCTACTCGCTGCTCCATCCCTACCTGCACCAGTCGGTGCGTGACTACTGCGCTCCGGTCCAGCGGGGCCGGGCTCGCGCTCGCCTCGCCCTGCGTCGACGCCGGCAGGGCGGCCAGCTGTTGCGGCCCCACGAGCTGCTGGGGATCTGGCGCTACCTCGGCGCTTCCCAGTCCGACCTCGAGCGCCAGAAGACCCAGCGTGGCGTGCAGGTCTGGGGTGGAGTGCTCGCTGGCCTGCTCGCCCTGCCGCTGGCCGTGGTGCTGGTGCTCTACCTGCTCAACGCCGGATCCTCCTATCTGCACACCGCCAGCGCCCTGGCCAGCGTCCAGCGCGTGGTGGTCCGCGCCGGCGAGCCATCGTTGAGCTTCGCCTTCCCGCTCTCTCACCGCTTCGGCAAGGTGGTGGTCGACAGCGGCATCGCCGCGGCGTCCGTGCCTGCCGAGCTCTCGAGCCAGATCTCGACGCGCCTGCTGAGCGGCGACCTGCTCGACGGCGACGGCGCAGTGCCCCCTTGGCTCGACAAGCTGCTCGCCCCGCTGGCGCCGGTGAGGCGCGGCGCGTGGTTGACCCTCGCCGGACATCCCGGGGGCGCCAAGGTGCTGCTCGCTGCCGCCGGGGACCGCCAGCACCGGCGCAAGGCGACCGAGTCTCTCGCGCTGCTGTCGGGCGACTCACCCGAGACGCGACAGGCACTGCTGCAGTGCGTGGCCGACAGCCGGCCAGCGGTTCGACGGATGGCGGTCAGCGAGGCCCGACGGCTGGGCTCGGGCGGCCTCAAGGTCCTGCGCCAGGCGGCCGGTGACAATGACGCCCAGGTGCGCTTGGCGGCCCTCAAGGCGCTGGTCAAGCTCGATCCCGACACCGCCCTGTCGATGCTGCCCCAGCGGCTACGAGACGTCGACACCCGGGTCCAGACCGAGGCCCTCGCCCAGCTGATGGCCGCGGGCAAGGATCGCCCGGTGCGCGCCTTCGCGATCGTGCACCGGGCCACCGCTGGTGGCCGGGCAGCCCTGGCGCCGATCGCCGACCAGCTCGACCGGCTGCGAGGTCAGCTGCTGCGCGAGCAGGCCGACCGGATCGCCGACTACCTCACGGAGCAGCTCGACAGCGACAAGCAGCCGAAGCGGCAGGTCGAGATGCTGCGCTGGTTGATCAGCATCGCCGACCGGCTGAAGGCGAACCGGATCCTGCCGATCGTCAACCGCCTGGCGAGCGACCGTCACGTCCAGGTTCGCGCCACCGCCATCGGCCTGCAGGCGCGCTTTGGCGAGGGCGAGGAGGTGATGGACAAGCTCAAGAAGCTCTCCCGGTCGTACGCTCGGGGAACCGGCGCGGCGATGCGCCGGGCAGCGGCGGTCGGCCTGGGGCTGGTCAAGGGCCAACGGACCGACCGGGTCAAGGTGCTCAAGCGACTGCTGACCGATCCCGCCGAGTCGGTGCGCGGCGCGGCGGTGGTGGCGCTGCTGCGCCTCGGTGGCGCGGCCCTGACCGACGTCGTCAAGGCGATCCGGGCCGGGCGTCATGCCGACGTGGCTCACGCGGCCCTGCGCGCGGTCTGCAGCGGCGAGATCGAGGTCAACCGGCGGCTGGCAACCATCGTGCTCGCCTCCGCCTGGAAGACCAAGCGCACCACCCTGCGCGCCCAGGCCCTCCGCTGTGCCAAGTCCCTCGCCGCGGCCAACGCGCGCCTCGGCCGGTGGCTGGCCGACCAGGCGGCGGTGGACAAGGACCCGGTGGTACGGCAGGCGGCGGCCGAGGCCGTGGCGCTAGCGCTCAGCACCAGCGGGGCCAAGCTCGCCCGGCTGTCGCGCTTCTACCTGCGCGACCGTGACGCCACCACCCGGGCCGCGGTGGCCCGGGCCATCGCCCGCCGGCCGCCGCCCAAGCCGCGCTTCCTCTTTGGCTCGGTGCGGAGGCTGACCCGCGACACCGACCCGACAGTGCGAGCGGCGAGCGCCAAGCTCGTGGTGCTCTCGGCGCCCAAGCCGGCCCAAGCGGTGGAGTTGATCAACGAGCTGCTCCAGGACAAGCAACCTCGGGTGCTACGAGCGGCGCTGG
The DNA here is from genome assembly GCA_030591195.1 of Pseudomonadota bacterium. The sequence continues at coordinate 2,108 of JAUVBO010000033.1, read as the reverse complement.
CAGCGTCTCGCCTGCTCAAGCCGTCCGACGCGACCCGCAAGCTCGGCCGCACGCTGTCGCTCGTGGTGGCGCGAACCAAGGCGCCCGAGAGCCTCGCCGCGCTGCAGGCCGCGCGCCAGCTGGGGCTGACCGCACCGCTGCAGCAGGCGGCGGTGCACCCGGAAGAGAGAGTCCGCGCCGCCGCGATCGAGGCGCTGGCGCGGACCGGCGACCGCAAACGCTCGCTCAAGGTGCTCGAGTCGGCCCTGCGCGAGGACGCGGTAAGTCTCCGCCTGGCGGCCCTGCGAGCCCTGGCCGAGCAGAGCCAGCGCCTTGGCGAGCCAGCGGTACAGCTGCTGTGGCGCAGCACCCGGGCCAAGGGTCTGATCGAACGCCGCGCGGCCTTCGCCGCCCTCGGCGAGGTGCGGGGTGAGGCGGTGGGCACCGCCGCCAAGCTGCTGCTCACGGCAGCGAGACACCGCAGCGAGGAGCGCCGGCGGATGGCGATGCGCGCCCTCGGGGCGCTGACCCCCCACGACGCCAACGCTGCCGCCGCACTCGTCGCGGGCGCGGTGGACCCGGCGCTCGACGTCCGCACGGAGGCCCAGGCGGCGCTCTCGGCCCACCTCGCCCGCGTCTGTGAGCCCGAGCGGCTCTGGCAGCTGCTGCGCGGAAGCGAACGCAACGCGATCGTCAGGCGCACGATGATCATCGCCCTCGCGACTCACGGCCGACGTGACGGCGCCGCCTGGCTCCGTCAGGCGGTCAAGAAGCTGCCGGCCAGCACCTCGGTGGTCACTCGCAGCGCCGCCCGGCTCGCCCTCGCGCTGGCCACCCGATCCGAGTCGCCCGAGCGGGTGGTCAGCTGGCTCTACGGCTGGTAACCGCGCCTGCGGTGGCCGCACACGACCGCCCGATGTAGCGGCGCGGCCGTGGTGGACGTACCCCCAGCTGCGGCGGTGCGAAAAAGGACGCCTGGCGCCCCTATTCAAGCCGCGGCCGATGTTCTATATACTTACCGGGAACCTGCTCGCCGACGCGGCGAGTGAAAACACGTGGTTGCGGAGATCATTGGCGGGAGGCTACCGGGCTGGCGGAGGTCTTCGTCCTGAGCGTTGCGGACGGTGCGCAACGGGAGATGTAGGTCATGAGCGACAAGCCTCAAGACGGCAAGGCTGATCCCTGGGACAGCCCGCGTTCAATCCAGGCTGCCGAGACGGCCCCACCCTCGGCAGAGGACACTCCGAGCGAGGCGAGCCAGGCGTTGAAGCAGCGGGTCCAGCAGCTCCTCGACCAGCAGATCAACCCGGCGGTTGCTTCCCACGGCGGCCACATCGGACTGGTCGACGTCAAGGAGAACAAGGTCTATGTGCAGATGAGCGGCGGTTGCCAGGGCTGCGGTGCAGCCCGCATCACGCTCAAGGCCGGCGTCGAGCGAGTGCTCCGCGAGGAGATTCCGGAGATCGAGGAGGTCATCGACGCCACCGACCACACGGGCGCCACGGCGCCCTACTACTCACCCAGCGAATAGAGCTCCGCAAACCGCCGCGAGGCGTCGCTGAAGCAGGTGCCAGCCCATCTGCTGATCAGCTATCATGACGGGCAGTTGAGTCTTCCCCCTCATGCGCGAACTCGGTTATGGTAGCGGTTATGGTAATAGGATACCTGGGGAAGGAACCGGGGCGGCGGGAGCTGGCGCGCGTCATCAGATCCCCAAAGGGCTGATGCCACGCTGACGGAAACTCTATCCTGTCCTCGAGCGAAGGCGAATTACCCGTGCGCCCCAAGGTCTTAATTGCTGCATCATCGAAAACCCGCGCCAAGACCCTGGCGAGGATACTGTCCCCCCTCAAGCGCGGCACCGACATCATCGTCGGGGCCGAGCGCCCCAAACACTGGGACAGCTACCGCCTGCTGGTCTGCGAGACCGGGCCCAAGCTGACCAGCGTCGAGCCCCTGCTCGACGAGCTGCCCTCCAGGGCTCACGTGATCCTGATGTTGACCCGGTTTTCGGTCAAGGAGCTGCCGGGCTACATGCGTGACCCTCGCGTCAACCACCTGCTGCGCAAGCCATCGGACGTGCTGCAGCTCAGGGAGCTGCAGCACCTCCCCCAGAAACTCGCCCCCGG
>JAUVBO010000967.1 GCA_030591195.1 Pseudomonadota bacterium | reverse complement strand
CCTTGACCTTCCTCGGTTTTGGGACGCCGCCGCCCACCGCCAGCTGGGGCGAGGTGATGAGCCAGGCCTACGAGCACCAGAGCGCCTGGTGGCTGGTCCTCTGTCCGGGGGTGCTGATCTTCGTCACGGTGGTGGCGATCAACCTGGTGGGCGAGCGCCTCCGCGACCTGATCGACGCAGATCTCTAGCAGCGTGCGGGAAGCTCTCAAGCGCCGGGCGCGAGGCCCAGGGTCTCCACGACCTGCTTGAACGCGTTGAACTCGCTGCTGAGACGCTCGCAGACCCGGGCGGCCTCGGACAACTCGCCCGCACCGGCGAGGCGCTCGATGTCGAGGGCCGTCTGTCGGAGCTTTGGTGCCCCGACGTTGGCGGCGGCTCCCTTGAGCGAGTGCGCCGCGCGGAGGGCATCGACGGCGACGCCGCCGGAGATGGCAGAGTCCACCTTCTGGATCTGGCTGGGGGCATCTTCGAGGAAGAGTCCGACGATCTCTGCCAACAACTCCTCGTCCCCCTCGAGACGCTCGATCAGCGCCTCCCGCTCGAACACGCCCCGGTCGACGTCGCTCATCATCCCCCCAATGCCCTCTGCTCAATCGTAGCACACCCGGGGCCTCGTGCCGGATGGGGGCGTCCGGGCACCGTGACCGAAGATCTGCTGGGTCGATCGAACGGCGTCTACTGGAAGAGGAGGATCACGTCGACGCGGTCGTTCTTCGACGATCCTCGGCGACCGAGGGGCTCTTCGTTGCCGCGCCCCGAGACCGCGAAGCGCTTGAACGGCAGGCCGAGGGTCAGCAAGTAGTTGGTCACCTGACGGGCGCGCTCCAGGGAAAGGGTGTAGCGCCGATCGCGACGCACCCGCGAGCTGGTGTAGCCGTTGACCAGCACCGGGTAGTCCGGGTACTTGAGCAGTAGCTGGGCCACCTGGGCCAGCAGCGGCAAGGCGGACCGGCGCGGGGCGGTGGCCCGGCGCGCGAACAGACGCGTCAGCGGCAGCACCAGCTGGCGGCTCTGACCCACCGTGCGCAGCTTGGCCCCCTCCGGCAGCGGCAGCTTCGCGGCGTCCCGGTGGAGGATCTCGCTGTTTTGGCGTTGTTCCTCGGCGCGTTTCTGCTGGCGGTAGATCGGGCGGGCAACGGCGTAGGCCGCCTCGGCCTTGCGCTTCGAGAGCGACGCCGCCTTCGCCGCGCCGGGGAGGGAGCCCCGCTTCAGCAGCGCCAGTCCTCGCTGCAGGGCCAGCTCGGCCAGGTGGTGGATCCGCTTCGCGTGGCGCGCCGCGTCAACCGTGTCGGCGAGCTTGATCGCGAGCTGGGCCTGGTCGAGCCCGCGCTGGGCGTTGACGCCCTGCTGGAAGTCGCTCAGCTCGAGCTCCTTCTCCTTGGTCGAGATCTGCGCTATCGCGAGCTCCTCGTAGAGCATGATCTTCTCGTCGGTGGCGTCGATCGTCTCGGCGAGGCTCACTCGGCGCTGGGCGAGCTGCTTCAGCTCGGCCTGCGCGGCGGCGAGCTGGTCGCTGAGCCGCCGGGTCTCGGCGGCGACAGTCACCTCCTCGGCGCGCAGCAGGCCGACATCGGACCAGTGCTTCGCCCGTGGCTCGTCGCCCGCGCGCCAGGCTCGCTCGGCGCGCTTCTGCGCCTCGGCGGCCGCGCGCGCCTGAGGGGCCGCAGCCTCTCTGGCCTCGACAAACGAGGCCAGCCGCTGGAAGTGCTCCAGCCGCGTCAGGGCCTGGGGCTTCGGCGGGACGCCGCAGCCACCACCGAGCAGCATCGTGGCGAGGACCAGTGCGGTCGCGCAGCTGCTCCGGCGGCCGCTCATCGCATCGTCCGTAGCGCCTGCAGGTGGGTCTTGCGCTGGTCGAGCCGCTTCTGCTGGCGGTCGACCTCCTCGCGTAGCTTGACGAGGCGCGCGTGGGTCCGACCGAGCTTCGCGCGTAGCCCGGCGACGCGCAGGCGGCCCTCGAGCAGCTGTATCCGGGTGCGGGCGATCCGCATCAGGCGAGCTCGCTGCCGGTCGGCGCTGCTGCGGGCGGCGGCCAGCGCCCGGTGAACTCGCTCGAGCTCCCGAGGATAGTCCCGCGAGTTGGCGGCGATGGCTCGAGTCCGCTGGGTCAGATCGGCGAGCTCGGTGCGGGGCCGGCCGTCGACCGGCGACGGGACGGCGAGCAAGAGGCCCAGGGCGTGGAGCACCAGCAGCGGACGAAGCGGCAGTCGAGGTCTTGACACGAGCAGGATCATAGGATTTCGCACGGGGGGCGTCAAACCATCGCTTCCTTGGGTGGCGCGGTAGAGTGCTCGATTTCCGCTCGCGGACGGGCGATAATTTGCGGCGTGACCCACCGACCGGTAGCCCTCGCCCACGCCGCGCTGATCCTCCTGGCCGCCACGCTGCTCACGCCCGAGCCAGCCGCCGCTCTCGAGATCAAGACGATCAAGAGGCGCTACGAAGACCAGCTGATCCGATGGGCGGTGCGCGAGGCCGGCCTCGAGCGAGAGGCGAGCCCTGAGGGCAAGCGCATCGAGCGGATCGTCATCATCCGCGAGAACATCATCGCCAAGAGCGACCCCTGGCCGTCGCTGCTCAACATCGTGCACGTCAAGACCCGCGACTACATCATTCGCCAGGAACTCCTGGTGCGCGAGGGCGAGCGCTGGG
>JAUVBO010000580.1 GCA_030591195.1 Pseudomonadota bacterium | reverse complement strand
AGGGCGGCCGGTGGACGGTTGGTGGCGGCGAGGGTATAGCGGTTGAGCCCCCCTGGTCGGTGGGCAAGCCGCGCCAGGCCCGCGAGCACCGAGCGCTGCCGCTCCCGCAGGCGGTGGGACTCCAGCGCTGCGCTCGTCGCTGGCGCCCGCGGCTCATCGGCGGCTGGCGCGAGCGCCTCGATCGAGCGCGCCAGCTCGCCGAAGGCCCAGGCCAGCTGCAGGGCTGCTGCCGGCGACCAGCGCGGGTGGCCTAGCATCACCACCGGCGCCAGCTCGCCGATCAGCTGCTGCAGCTCGCGCCGGCGCGCGCGTGGCGCCGCGCCTCGGCCAAGCAGCCGCGCCCGCCGGGCGCTCGCCAGCGTCACCACCGCGCGCGCCGCCACCTCGGAGGGGGCGCCCCGGCGGCGCAAGGGGCCGGCGAGCCGCCTCGCGCGCTGCAACAGGGCAGGGCGACGGTGGCCGGGGAGCAGCTCGGCCGCGGCGATCAGCAGTCGTGCCGCCAGCCGGCCGTGAGCCGGAGGCAGCTGCCGGGCCGCGCCGAGGTAGTGGCGCGCGGCGCGGCCGGGATCGAGGCGAGCGATCAGCGCGCCGATGCGCAGCAGCCAGCGCCGCTGGCTCGCCTCGGGCAGGGCTCGGATCAGCAGGCGTGCCTGGCGCGTGAGCTCGAGGCCCGCCCGGCGGCTCCGGGCGTGGCCGGCGGCCGTCGCCGCGCGGGCGATCAAGCCGAGCTGCTGGCCGATGCCGGCGGCAAGCTTGCTAGCCTGGCGGTAGAGCAGGACCGCGCGGTCGAATCGCCCCATGGCCTCGGCCAGCTCCGCCCGCGCGATCACCGCACGCCGGCGGCTGGGACCTCGGCGCTGGGAGCTCGCGAGAGCGCGGTAGATGCGGTCGGCCCGATCGATCTGTCCCCCGCGGGCGGCCACGCTGGCGGCCAGCCATCGCGCCCGGTGCTGGATCGCAGCGGTGCCGAGGTCCGCGGCACGGCCGGCCCAGGTCCCGGCCTGGACGAGGCGGTCGGCCCGGGCGTGCCCGAGGGCTTCGCGCAGGGCGGCCTGGCTCGCATGCCGCCGCAGCTCGGTGGCCGGCCTGCCACAGGGCAGCCCGGCCGGGCGAGCGCGGCCGACGAGCCCGGGGTCGTCGACGACCGGCGCCAGAGCGCCGCAGCGCCGCAGCTCGCCAGCAGCCAGCGTCCAGGTCGTGGTCCAGCGCGCGAGGCTCGTCGCTGCAGCGAGCGCGAGGTCGAGGGCCGCGCCGCGAACGGCGGGTTCGGGCGCCGTGTCGAGACAGCGTCGCGCCGTGGCGAGGGCCTCGGCCGAGCGACCGCCCCGCTGCAGCTCGCCGGCCACGGCGACGAGCACCGCGGCAGCGCGGGGGTGACGGGGGTGCAGGCGGGTGAAGCGCTGACCAGCGGTGATGAAGCGTGCCCGTGCTGCCCGCCGATGTCCGTCGCCAGCCTGGGCCGCCAGCCGCTGGCGACAGAAGACGAGGCGGTAGCTGATCTCGGCCCGCCTGGTGGTCCCTCTCTCGCGGCTCAGCGCCCGCGCGTAGCAGCGGGCCGCATCCGTGAGATCTCCGTTGTCGAGGGCCAGGTCGCCGAGACGGCGCCAGGCGCTGGTGGCCGCGTTGGTCTCGTCGAAGTCGCGCGTCAGCCGCCGGTATAGCGATCTCGCCGTGGTGGTGGACTCGCTGCCAGCCGCGGTGCCCGCCTTCGCCGCTGGAAGCTGGCGATCGGCGAGCGCGAGCAGGGCCACCGCGGTGGCTGGCCTCAGCGCGCGGCGGCGGTCGGCGGGCAGGCGGGCCAGGCGGGCCAGCTCGCCGATGAGGTCGGCAGGCCGGCCCAGCCGCGCGATGGCGTCGAGTCGGAGGCTCCCCAGCGTCCGCGGTGCCGCATCCGGGATGCGGCGCGGGTCGAGCGCCAGGGCGCCGGCGCTGAACTCCAGCAGGTCGGCCAGTCGACCCTGCTCGGCGAGCCGGCGAGCGAGGGCCTCGACCAGCTGCCAGCCGAGCGTGCGGCCGCCGTGGAGAATCAGCAACCGCGCGGCGGCGCCAGGCGGCCTGGTGGTGCTCCAGCTGAGGGCGAGGTCGCGCAGCACTCGCTGGCGCATCAGCGGCTTGAGCCGGGCCGACAGCAGCCCCTTGATCACTCGCGATCCGGCGTTCGGATCGCCGCCGCGTATCAGGCTCCAGGCCAGCTGATAGGTCGCGCGGGCGGCGAGGTCGCGCTCGCAGGTGGGGCTGGTAGCCGTCCGGCGGAACCAGCGGGCGGCCCGTTGGTGGTCGCCCTCCTGGCCCCAGGCTTCGCCGGTCAGCAGCCAGCCGTCGCAGCGCCGGGGGCTCGCGGGGTCGAGCCGCTCGAGCTCCGCGGCTACCTGCCGAGCCTCGGCCCGGTGTCCGCGCCGCAGCTCTACCTGGCCGAGCAGCAGCCGCACGGCGGTGGCGTCGCGATGGTGGGGGTAGGTCACCAGCAGGCGCCGGCAGACGGTGGCCGCCGCGGCGAGGGCTTCGCTGGCCAGCGGGTCCGGGCCCTGCAACACCGCGACCTCGAGGTGTAGGTCGGCCAGCCTGCGGAGCCGCGCCGGGCCATCGGTCAGGCGAGCGGCGGGACCGGTCAACATTCGCTCGAGCTCGTTGATCTGGGCCTGGCGTGAGGACAGCCGCCTGGCGGCAGCGACATCGCTCGCGGGTTCGGCTAGGCCGGCGGTGGGCAGCACGATGCAGACCAGCACCGCGGTGGCGTGGATCAGCGAGGGGAGCGGGGGCAGGCCGACGGCAGGGCGACGCGCAGCAAGGCCACCTCGTCCGGCCAGACCTCGCCGCCGATCACCGGCCATCGTTGACCCTTGGGCCGCGAGCTGGTCTTGCCATCGGAGGCTCTCGCCGGGCGGTGGCTGCCGATGACGGCGACCTGGGGGCGGCGGCTCTCGAAGCGGATCTCCTGGCACCGCAGGCGCAGAGCCCGCAGCTCGGCGAGCGTGCTGGCGAGCAGCCGCCGGACGGTGTCGCCGGCTCGCTGCTGGGAGCTGACCAGCCGCCGGTCGAGCTCGGCGGCGAGCAGCCGGTGCAGCCCGCGGTGGCCGTAATAGAGCCGGCCCCGTTCGTCCTGCAGCGCGTCGATGGCCAGCACGGCGCGTCGGAACGATGGGTCGGCGAGGAGCGTCTTGGTGATCTCACGGTCGAGCTCGCGGCTGCGGTCAGCGATGGAGGCCGAGGCCTGAATGTAATAGAGACGCCTTTCTCGCCGAGCGCGCAAGAAAGTGACCACATTGGCGATGGCGTGCTCGATCCGTCGCTGGGCCTGGTGAGCCCGTGCGGCGGCAGCCGCGGGCCGGCAGAGCGCGAGCAGGGCGGCGGCCTCGACCACCGGCCCGTCGGGGCGGTAGTAGCGCCGGGCGTTGGCCGGCGTGCCGAGCACCGCCGACTGGGCCAGGGCGTCGGTGGGTCGGCCGGCGGCGAGGGCGGTCCAGGCCAGCTCTTGCCGCGCGCGGAAGAACCAGGGAGAGCCGTAGGCCACGCGCCGGTAGCTGCTGGCAGCGCGAGCCGGGTCGCTCGTCAGCCTGGCGCGGGCGAGGTGGATCAGGTCCTCGAGGGTCGAGGGTCGACCCCTGGCCGCTGCCTGAGCCCGGGCCCTGCCGCGGTCGAGCAGCGCCCGGGCCTGGTCCGGACGTCCCCGCCGCAGCGCGATCAGCGCCCGCAGGTAGAGCCCCTCGGCAGACCACGGCTGGCGGGCGAAGAGGGCATCGGCCTGGTGGAGGCGACCCTGCCGCAGCCGGTGCTGCGCCGCGCTGTGGAGCAGCCGCTCGCGCACCGCAGGCGGCAGGCGCCCCAGCGGCAGGCGACCGAGCGTTCCGAGCAGGCGATCCACCGGGCCGTACCAGGGCAAGTCCGGCGGCTCAGCCAGGCGGGCGGCGATCT
>JAUVBO010000579.1 GCA_030591195.1 Pseudomonadota bacterium | reverse complement strand
GTACGTTCGACACCGCGTCGACCGGGGTCCGCCCGCAGCAGCTGCGGCCCAGCGGGCGGCAGCTGGTGGCGGTCGACGGCCTCGGCGCGGGCGTCGGCGACCTGGTGCTGGTGGCTCACGGCACGCGCAGCCGGGATCTGACCTACGGTTCAGAGCTGCCGACCAAGGAAGTGATCCTCGCGATCGTCGACGATGGTGATCTGACCCTCGACGCTGCCAGGGACGGAGGCTCGCGATGATCCTCGGTCGCGTGGTCGGCAACGTCTGGGCCACCCGCAAGCACGGCCGGCTCGGCCGGCACAAGCTGCTGATCGTCCGCCCCTACGGCTACTACAACCCGACCCACCAGGCCGAGCAGCTGGTCGCCGTCGACACCCTCGACGCCGGCGTCGGCGACGACGTGGTGGTCTGCCTCGGCGCGCCCGCTCGCTGGAGCCTCGGCGACGTCAACCTGCCGGTGGACGCGTCGGTGCTCGGCATCGTCGACGGCTGCGAGCTCGCCCGCGAGGCGTTCGAGCCGGGAGATGGTCGAGGGCGGCGAGCCGATGGCCGCCAGGGGCCGCGCCCGCTTCGCTTCATCGGCGGGGCGCAGCCGCAGAAGGTGAGCTGGCGATGAACCGCGCCCGGGTGATCGGCGAGGTCTGGGCGACGCGCAAGGCCGAGGGCCTCACCGGGCGCAAGCTGCTGCTGTTGGCGCTCGACGGACAGGACCGGCTGGTGGTTGGCATCGACACGCTCGGCGCGGGGGTCGGGGACCAGGTCCTGGTCAGCTCGGGCAGCGGCGCGCGCAACGTGCTCTTGGCCGGGCCGGACAACCGGGCGCTGCTCTGCGATGCGGCGGTGAGCCTGGTGATCGACGGCGCGAGCGACGATCCTGGCCGCGCTGGCCGAGAGGGGTGACGCGATGTTTCTCGGACGAGTCATCGGCAACATCTGGTCCACGGTCAAGTGGCGCGAGGTCGAAGGGATCAAGCTACTGGCGGTTCAGCCGTATCACCTGGCGGACCTGGCGCCCGAGGTTGTCGGCCAAGTCGCCGCCAGCGACCAGCCTGCCGCTGCCTGTCACGACCTGGTGGTCTGCGCCGACGTCCTCGACGCTGGCGTGGGTGACGACGTGATCATCGCCTACGGCCACGCTGCCCGGGTGGCGCTGCACGAGGCGCTGGGCAGCGGCGACAAGCCCACCGTGCCCGTGGACGCGGCGGTGGTGGCGGTGGTCGACCGGATGCATCTCGACCCGGCGGCCCTCGACCGCGCGGGGCGGTCGTCGCGATGATGCCCCCGCCGCCAGCGCCCGGAACGGGCTACGAACGAACCGTGGTGTCGAGCGCTAGCCTCGACGAGCTCGACAGCGACCGGCTCCACGCGTTCCTTCGTCAGCGCGCGCCGCGTCACGCCGAGGCGATGCCGCTCGATCAGCTCGCTGGGCGGCTCGGGTTCATTGGTCAGGCTGGCGGTCGCGCCGCGCCGACGGTGGCCGGGCTGGTCGCCTTCGGCGACTGCCCCCAGCTCGTGCGACCGGAGTGGGGCCTCGCCGCCCTGCGGGTGCGGGGCAACCGGATCGCCGATCCGCTGGTGGTGCGCGAGGACCTCGAGGGCCCGCTGACCGAGCTGCTCGGGGCCGCCCTCGGCTTCGTCGACCGCCACACGGTCGAGATCGGCGCCGAGCTTGCTGGCGAGCCGAGCAGAACGCTGGCCGAGTACCCCGCGCAGGCCGTGCGCGAGGCGCTGCTCAATGCGCTGGTCCACCGCGACTATCGCCTCACCGGCCGGATCACCCTGCGGATCTTCGACGACCGCCTCGAGGTCTGGAGCCCGGGGGGGCTACCAGGCCAGATCCAGCTCGACGCCAACAGCGAGGCCGGAGGTGTCTCGCTGCCGCGCAACCCGCTGCTCGCCGCCACCGCGCGGACCATGGGCCTCGTCGATCAGGTCGGCCGCGGGATCCCGATTATTCGTCAGCTGATCGCCGAGCGCACCGGCCAAGCGCCCGCTCTGCGGGTGACCAGCAGCGACTTCGTCGTCGGCCTGCCTTCGGGCCGGGGCCCACGCCCACTACCGGCTGGCCAGGGGAACTAGCGAGCGGTTCAGCTCTCCAGGACCTCGGGGGACCTCAGCGGCGATTTCCGGCGGCGGTCCGCGCTATAGCGCTTGCGGGACGGCGTAGCGGAGCATCTCGGCTTCCTGCTGGGCGTTGCGGATCCCGGTCCACCAGCCGATGGCCCGGCTGAGGCGGATCGACTCCTCGAGGTGCTTGCGGGCGCCCTCGACGTCGCCGCCGATCCGCCGCACGCGGCCGAGGTCGATCAGCAGGCTAGCGCGGGTGGTACGGTCGCCGATCCGCGCGGCGAGCTCGATCGCCTGACCGAGCCGCATCTCCGCTTCGCTCCACTCGCTGCAGCTCTGGTGGACGGCGGCGATCTGGGACAGGATCTGCAGCTTGGTCAGCAGCGAACGATCGCCGTCCCCGACCTGCAGCGCGTCGAGCAGGTAGCCCCTGGCGCGGTCGGAGAGGCCGATCTGCGCGCAGATCGTCGCTGCCTGGATCAGCGACGAGGCGTCCGAGTCTGGCGTCGGCGGCGTGCCGACCTGCAGCGATTCGTGCAGCAGCGCGCCGGCCTCGTTGACGTCGCCCTCGAGGCCGCAGGCCCGGGCGAGCTCGCGGGTGATCTCACCGAGCAGCTGGTCGACGTCGGCGCGCTCAGCCTCTGCCCGCGCCAGCTGCAGGTGGCGTAGGGCCCGCTGGCGGTTGCCGCGCTCGAGGTCGATCCGTCCGAGGTCGAGCCGCAGCCAGGCCCGGTCGACCGCCCGTCCGGCAGCCACCGAGAGGATCTCGGCCAGCACGCCCTCGGCGGTGTGGCTGTCGCCGGTCTCGCATAGCACCCGGCCCAGGTTGCGCGCCAGGTCGACAGCGATCTGGTCGAGGTCGACGGCGGACATCCGCCCTCGGCCCCACTCGCGGCGTACCAGCTCGAGCGACTGGGTGTAGGCGCGGATCGCACCGGTCTGGTCGAGGTCGCTCACCGCCGCGTCTCCCGCGCGGGCGAGCTCCTCGATCGCCGAGGGACCGTCGTCGGCGTGGAAGGCGTGGTAGGCAGTGGCGGCGACGTCGGCGCTCCGGGCGCGGAGCACGTTCGCCACCTTGTGGTGCAGCTCGCGACGCACCTCGGCCGGGATCGACGAGTAGGTCACGCTGCCGAGCAGGTCGTGGACGAAGGTGTGGCCGCCGTCGACCTCCCGCAGCAGCCCACGCTCGCTGAGCGACTGGAGCCGCTCCGGTTCGACCTCGGCGTCGAGCAGCGTGCAGAGCTCCGTGTGGCTCAGCGCGTCGCCGGTGACGGCCACCGCCTGGAGCAGGTTTCGGTCGGTCTGGTCGAGGGCGTCGAGCCGGGCGGCGATCAGGTCGACCAGCTTCTCGGGTGGGCGGGTGAGCTGGTCGTGGTGCATCGCGAAGGCGACTTGCTCGATGAACAGCGGAACGCCGGCGGCGGCGGCGTGGACCTCGTCGGTGAGCTCGGCGCTGATCTCGCGGTCGAACAGCGAGCGCAGCAGCTCCCGGCTGGACACCTCGTCGAGGGGCTTGAGCTTGATCGTTGCCACCTCGGGGGGCCAGGCCTGGGTGTCGTCCGGGGCGTGGGTTGCGAGGACCGCCAGGTTTTCCCGAGGCGCGGCGATCAGCGCGCCCAGCAGGTCGCGAGAGACTGCGTCGTAGCGGTCGATCTCCTCGAGCAGCAGCAGCAAGGGCGCGCTTCTCGCCGCCGCGGCGACGAGCTGACGGAAGGCGGTCGCTCGCTCGCGCCGCCGGCTCGCTGGCTTGAGCTGGGTGATGTGGCTCGGTTGGCGAAAGAGCTCCTTGAGACCGGGAACGTCATCGGAGGCGAAGCCGATCTTGCTCGCCGCGCTGAGCAGCTTCTC
>JAUVBO010000819.1 GCA_030591195.1 Pseudomonadota bacterium | reverse complement strand
GCGCCAGGCCGGCGGCGACCAGGTTCAAGACCTCGGCCTTCTCGGACTCGGCCAGCTGGCGACCCATCTCGACCAGCTTGAGCTGGACCCGGATCCGCGCGGCGAGCTCGTTGAAGTTGAACGGCTTGCTCAGGTAGTCGTCGGCGCCGGCCGAGAACCCCTCGAGGGTCCGGTCGACGCCCTTGTGGGCGGTGAGCAGCAGCACCGGGATCGCGGCGGTCTCGGGGTCCTGCTTGAGCCGCTGGCAGAGGTCGTAGCCGCTCAGCTCGGGCATCATCACGTCGGTCACGACCAGGTCCGGGCGTCGCTCGGCGATCCGCTCGAGCGCCTGCTGGCCATTGGCGCAGAGCGTGACCTGGTAGAGCCTGGCGAGCCGTCGACCGAGGTAGGCGCGCATGTCCGGGTTGTCCTCGGCGACGAGGATCAGTTCCTCGCTGGCAGGTGGCGTGCCAGGGGCCGGCGCCTGCTGCTCCTCGTGGTCGAGGCTGACCCAGGCGTCGGCGTCGAAGTCGAAGGAGCTCGAGGCGAAGGCCACCGGATCGCGATCTTCGGCCCGGCGCGCGTGCTCGGTGGGCACGTCGGCCGCGCGCCGGTCGCGCAGGTGCTCGGCGACCTCGGCCCTCGTCGGCAGCCAGACCCGGAACGCGCTCCCCTCGCCGAGGGTGCTCGAGACCTCCACCGTTCCGTGGTGGAGCGCGACCAGCTCCTTGACCAGCGCCAGCCCGATGCCGGCGCCCTCGTAGCGCCGGGTGGTGGCGTCGTCGACCTGGGCGAAGCGATCGAAGATGCTCTCCAGTTGCTCGGCTGGGATGCCGATGCCGGTGTCGCGCACCTCGACGCAGATCCGCGCGTCGGACGGGCGCAGGGCGACGGCGACGGTGCCTCCGGCGGCGGTGAACTTGATCGCGTTGGCCAGCAGGTTGGCCAGCACCAGCTCGAGCTTGTCGGCGTCGCCGACGATCGTCGCCTCGCCCGTCGCTGGCTCGAGGGACAGCGTCACCTCCTTGCGACGGGCGAGGGGGCGGAAGCTGCGCACCGCCTCGGCGGCGAGCTCGCCGAGGTCGAGCCGCTCGGGCCGGAGCCGCAGCTGCCCGGCGTCGTGGCGGGCCAGATCGAGCAGGGCGTTGATCTGGCGCAGCAGCCGGAGGCCGTTGCGGTGCATCGTCTTCAGCTCGCGGGTGGTGTCGTCTGGCAGCTCCTCGGTCAGCAGCAGATCTTCGAGGGGCGCGAGCAGCATCGTCAGCGGCGTGCGCAGCTCGTGGGTGATGTTGGCGAAGAACTTCGACTTCTGGCGGTCGACCGCGCGCAGCTTGTCGTTGGCCTGGGAGAGCTCGCGGGTCCGCTGCTCGACCCGGGTCTCGAGGCTGGCGGTCAGCTGCTGCAGCTGGTCGTAGAGCTGGGCGTTGGCCAGCGCCACCGTCGCCGCAGCCCGGACGCTCTCGAGGACGCGGAAGTCGAGTCGGGTGTAGGCCCGCAGGTTCTGCTTCTCGCCCAGCACCACCAGGCCGATCAGCGTGCCCTCGTGGACCAGGGGCAGCAGGATCTCGGTGTTCGGACCGAGGGCCTGCTGCAGCGCGCGACCCGGGCCGCCACCGTCTTGATCCTCATCCTGCGGGGTGAAGTCCACCGCCCGGCCGTGCTCGGTGAGCCAGCGGCGCGCGGCGGCGGTCAGGACTGTGGGCGCCTCGGACACGGCGTCGACCAGGTGCGCGCCATCGACCAGGCAGACTCGGATCTGGCCCGCGTAGACGGTGCTCCGCAGGGTCTCGTCGAGCAACGCCACCAGCTCGCGGACGCCCTTGAGGTTCGCCACCTCCTGGTTGAAGGCGTCGAGCACCCGCCTGGGGTCGTGTCGGCCGCGGGCGAAGCGGTGGTCGAGCCAGGGCTGGATGCCGCGGAAGTGCAGCGCCAGGGCGGCCACCAGCGCCAGGGCCATCAGGGCGGCGAGAGACGGCTCGGCGGCGAATCGTGGGCCGGCCCAGCGCAGCAGCAGCGAGACCGGCACCACGATCGCCAGCGAGGCGCTGCCCCAGAGCAGCGTCTTGTGGATCACCGTGCGGATGTCCCACAGCTGGTGGCGGATGATCGCGTAGGTGATCAGCATCGGCGCGGCGACTATCAGCAGCGAGGGCACCAGCGCCAGCAGCGACTCGCGTTGCATCGTCGGCGCCAGGGTGCCGAGGGCGCCGGCGCCGAGGATCACCATCGCGGTCAGCACGTAGCCCAGCTGGAGCCGTTGGCGTCCGCGGCTGCGGCGGAACTCGCGGACGATCAAGTAGATCGTCAGCAGCAGGTTGAGGCCGCTCAGGAGCGTGTAGACCGGCATCAGTGGCCCGGCCACCGGCATCGTCAGTCCGTAGCTGGTCTGCGCCACGCCCTTGACCACCAGCCGACTGGTCCAGAACAGCGCCACCAGCAGGACGCCCACCGCGACGCCAGCGATCGGCAAGCGCCGGTCGCCACGGATCAGCGCCACGACGAACCCGAGGACCGAGATCGAGAACCCGGTACCGGCGGTGAGGGCCACCCGGACCGCCAGCAGCGCCTGGTCCGGCGACCTAAGCACGCGGTTGGTCAGGAACATGCAGACCCAGAGGGTCGAGACGCAGAGGCAGAGCGAGATCCACCAGCGGGTGTAGTCGGTGGACTTGCGCGACACGGCCACCAGCACCGCCAGGGTGACGAAGACCGCCGGCGTCAGCAGCAGCCCGGCGACATAGATCGTGGCGAACGATCCGCTCATGTCCCCGATCCGCTCATGTCCCCGATCCGCTCATGTCCCCGTCACGTTGTGCTCAGGGCTGCGTTGGCGCGGTCGACGAGATCCTGCAGCCCCGTGGCATCGCCGCAGAAGAACAGCCGGCGGAGCTGCCTCTGGAAGTCGTGGGGTGCAAGGCCAAGAGCCGCGCCGACGAGGGCGTCGTGGTCGGGCAGGTTGACCACGAGGTCTTGCTTGCCCGCCCAGCGCTGCAGCGAAGCGGTCCTCCGCGTCAGCGCCGTCATCGACGCCGAGCCCATCCGGTAGGGCAGCGGCTCCCACATCGTCGGCGGCAGCAGGTGGCGGATCTTGTAGTGCAGCCAGACCCGGCGGTACTGATCCTC
>JAUVBO010000615.1 GCA_030591195.1 Pseudomonadota bacterium | reverse complement strand
GGTCGCCCCCTTGGGCAGGGCCACGGCCTTGATCGTGGCCTGGCCGTCCTCCTCGCCGAGCAGGACCACCCGGCGATCATCGGCGATCAACGCCGCCCGGGCGTGCATCGCCGTCAGGTGCTTGCCCTCGCCAAGCTGGTGCTGCAGGGAACCGCAGGAGGACGGCGGAATGCCAGGGGGTATCGGTCGGGCGGACGCATCGGCCGTCGGGGCCAGCGGTGCCCCGTCACCAGCCATCACCGGCACCCGGCTGCTGCAGCCGACCGCCAGCGCCACCACGCCCAGCGCCAGACTTGCTCGCATCACCGCCATCGCGCACCCCCCCCGTCGTCTGCCGCCGGTTCAACGTCAGCACTGCCGGGGTTGTTCCCGAGTGTCGAGCCTTCCCCGGGCGTAGCGGGAGCGGATCGGCGACCTCAGCCTACTTGGCGAGGGTCATCGTCACACAGTGAACCGCGCCGGCCCACTGGATGATCTCGGTCGAGTCGATCGGGATGATCGTCCGGCCCGGGTAAGCCTGGCTGAAGACGTTCAGCGCCTGGCTCTGGTAGCGAGTGTCGTCGGCGTAGACCGGCACCAGCACCATGTTGCCCACGGCGAGCGAGTTGGTGTAGCTGCGGAAGGCGCCGTCGACGTTGGTCGGCATCGGGATCCGCCGCACGGTGAAGCCGGCGGCTATCAGCATCTGGGCGCCCTGGTCGGTGATCTGGGCGTTGACCGGATCGTCGATCGTGGCGTACTCGCCGACGATCGCCTCCTTCGGGCCGGTGATCGTCACGTACATGTCCACGTGACCCGTGCCCTCGCCCTGCATCACCGGCAGGATCAGCGTCGTATCGCAGCCGAGGTGGTCCTTGAGGATCTGGCGCACCTTGGTCGTGGTGTAGTTGCGGAACTGGTTCTGCTCGAGCATCCAGGTGGTGGTGATGCAGGTGCCGGTGCCATCGCTCTGGAAGTTGCCGCCCTCGAAGTCGAGGGCCGGTCGCGAGACCGGCACGCCCCAGGAGCCGGCCAGGGTCGTCGGCGCGCTGTCGTCGGCCCAGCGGCCGTAGTAGTAGCGCGGGTCAACCACCCGGTATCCGGTCGCGGTCTTGACCAGCAGCGGGCCGTAGTCGCGCATCCAGATCGTGTCGATGTCGAGCTGCTGAAACGAGACCTGGTCGGGATCGGCGCCCCGAGCGTCGAGGGCGTTGTAGATCTGCGAGGCTTGGTAGTTCGAGTTGACGTACACCACGGTGGTGACGTGGGGCGCGGTGGCCGCGATCAGGTCGACGAACATCGGCTGCAGCTCGGATGCGCCGTTGGCCCAGCCGATCAACAGGGCCTGCACCGGCTCGTACTCACCAGGCAGGTAGCCTCCGTCGTTGGGCGCAGCGGCGTAGGTGTAGGAGGGGTGCGAGTCGCGGGGATCTTCGAAATAGGGCCGGCCTTCGCCCGGACCCGAGTTAGCCTCGACGTCAGTCTTGTAAGCCGGCAGCATCTTTGGGGGATTCACGTCCGGCAGCATCGGGATGCCGGAGATACCCGGGATCGCTGGCGGATCTGGCGCGTCGCCGTCACCGTCGGCCTTGCCACCCAGCAAGCCAGGGATCTCGTCGACGAAGGGCTGGGTCGGCCCACAAGCAAAGATCACCAAAGATGTGGAAATAACAAGCAAAGAAGAAGACAGCGAGTGTTTCATGCGGTGTGGCTCCATATCCGACAGGTCATTGCTCTACCCACATATTCGATCCAGCTGCATGATTCTTCCCGGCAAGCTCCATCCTTTTGGGGTGCGTTCGCGGGCAGATCCTGCCCAGTCAGCCATCGCAAGTAATATCGCAACCTTCGGCGTAGTCCTCCTTTCCTCGATCTTATTTCGCACAAGGGCTTCCATCGACCCACCTCCCCTGAGTCACCCCGAGGAAGGTTGGTCGATGTCAGGTGCCAGCGCGTCGATGATGGTCTCGGTCGTCCTGCTAACGCTGGCCACCCGGTCAGCGCATGGCGACGACCCGGCGCCAGCGGCTTCGGCCACCGAGAGCCCCGGCAGCGACTACCAGACGGTGGTGGTAGCGCGCCGCGCGCCCCAGCGCCCCTTCCTCTCTGACCGGTCCGTGGCCCGGCTCGGCGAGCAGGACCTGACCGAGCGATCCCCGCGCACGGTGCCCGAGGCGCTGTGGGACAGCCCCGGCGTCTTCGTCCAGCAGACCAACCACGGTGGCGGCTCGCCGATCCTGCGCGGGCTGATCGGCCCGCAGAACCTGATCCTCGTCGACGGCGTGCGGCTCAACAACTCGGTCTACCGCACCGGTCCGGTGCAGTACCTCAACCTGCTCGACCCCCACTCCCTGCGGCAGATCGAGGTCCTGCGCGGCCCGGGATCGGTGCTCTACGGCTCCGACGCCATGGGCGGCGTGATCTCGGCCCTCTCGCTGGCGCCTCGCGAGGGCCGCGCCGGCGCCGGCTTCATCGGTGGCGGCCGGGCCCTGGCGCGCTACGGCTCGGCCGATGTCGGCCGCACCCTGCACGGCCACCTCGACGCGAGCGACGGCCAGCTCGGGATGCTCGGCGGTGTGACCTACAAGAAGCTCAGCGACCTGCGCGGCGGCGGCAGCGTCGGCGACCAGATCTACAGCGGCTACGCCAACTGGTCGGCGGTGGGCCGCCTCGGCTACCGCGTGGTCGGCGGCCCCCTCGACGGCCTGCGGCTGACCGCTGGCTACCTGATGTCGCGGATCGACAACGCCGGCCGCACCGACAAGCTCTACGACAAGGGCTCGCTGCAGCTCTACGACAACGACGATGACCTGGCCTACGGCCGGATCGCGCTGCGGCTGCGGCCGATCCTCACCCGGGTCCAGTCGACCGTCTCGTATCAGCGCTTCGTCGAGCGCAAGCAATCGATCGCGGTGGAGACCGACCTGCGCAGCTGGAGGTCGGCGGGACGCGACGACGTGCTCGCCGAGACCCTCGGCCTCGACCTGCAAGCCTCGACGCGCCTGCTGTCGGGGCGGCTGCGGCTGCGCTACGGCGGCAGCTGGTACGGTGACCTGGTCGACGCCGACCGCAAGAGCTGGAGCGTCGACGGCGGCTGGCGCGCGGCTGAAGGTGGCGTGGCGAGCTACCGCGACGGCTCGAGCTACCGCACCTGGGGCAGCTACGCGCTGGTCGAGGGCGACCCGCTGCGACGCGGCGACCACATCCTCCGGGCCTCGCTCGGCTACCGGCTGGCCGGCATGGGCGGCGACAGCCCGAGCTCCGACCAGCTGCCGGCGGCCAGCTTCGATCACCTCGGACAGGTGCTGTCGGCGAGCCTGCAGTACCTCTTCAGCGACCGGGCCAACCTCGCGCTGACCTTCTCCCAGGGCTTTCGCGCGCCGAACCTCGCCGAAGCGGTGATGATCGGCGACACCGGCAAGTTCTTCCACGTCCCCAACAGCGAGCTTTCGCCCGAGCGATCGGACACGGTGGAGCTGCTCGCTCGGGGGCGCTGGCGTGGGCTGACCGTCGGCGTCAGCGGCTACCTCTCGCTGCTCGATCAGCTGATCAAGCGCGTGCCGACTACCTGGCGCGGCCAGACCGAGGTCGACGCCAAGGAGGTGGTGCACAACGTCAACGGCGCCGCCGGCCTGCTCTGGGGGGTCGAGACCGAGGTCGGGCTGTCTCTCGGCCACGGCGTCTCGGCAGCCGGCAGCCTGGCCTATTGCTGGGGTGAAGAGCGAAGCGATGGCGGACCGGACCTGCCGCTGACCCGCATCCCGCCGCTGTTCGGCT
>JAUVBO010000343.1 GCA_030591195.1 Pseudomonadota bacterium | reverse complement strand
GCGCGCAGCGCCCCGGGCCTGAGGTACGCCGTGCCGGTGACGGGCTGACCGAGGGCCTTCGACAGGTGGGCCGCCAGCGACTTGACGTACTTGAACTCCTCGAGGGGCTGCATCGGCACCTCGGGGGCGTGGTAGCCCACCCCGAGCGGCTTCTTCTGTGCCGACGCGGCGGCGGGCACCGCCAGCACCACCAGGAGGCAAGCTCCTCGGAGACTAACAACCCACGGCCAGCTTCTTCTCGTCATCGTTCGGCCTGTCGCGATCGCGTGGTTGATCATCGTGGTCACCTGGTCGCTGGGCGGCGCGCGCTAGAATTCCTGGCTGACGTTGAACCAGAACACCCGCGGCAAGCCCGGCACGTCGTAGCGGTAGAACGGCTGGTAGCCGGGGTAGTCGTAGCGGGTATCGAGGATATTCTTGATCTGGAACGCCACCCGGGTCTCCCGGGCGCCCCAGAAGTTCCAGTTGCGGCTGACGATGCTCATGTTGAACAGCAGGTAGGGATCGAGCTCGTACTTCTCACCGTTGCGGACGAAGCCGCTGCCGAGGCGCTTGCCAACGTACTGGCCCTCGATGGTCACCGCGGTCTTGATCCACTTGACGTACCAGTTGACGCCGAACCAGGCCTGGATGCCCGGGTAGCCGACGGTGGTGTCGATCAGCGGCGGGTCCGCCTCCGCGTCGATCTCCTGGTCGAGGGTGCTCTTCTGCCACGAGAGGTTGGTCCAGAAGCCGATCGGGTCCCAGAAGAAGTTCAGCTCGGCCTCGACGCCGACGGTGCTGACCGGCTCACCGTTCCTGGCCACGATGCCGAGGCCGCCGGCCCGCTCGAAGACCGCCTTGTCCTCGAGGTTGTTCATGAAGAACGTCACCGCCGAGGTCAGCCGCCGGCCGAACATCGTCGTGCCAGCGAGCAGCTCGAAGGAGTTGACCTTCTGGGGCCGCAAGGCCGGGTTGGCGTTGAGCGGACGCTCGCCGAGATAACCGTTCTGATAGAGGAACAGCGGCGAAGGCGCCTTGAACGCCGTGCCGTAGAGGACCTTGAAGTAGAGCTCGTCGAGGTAGTAGGAGTCCATCTCCTCCATCGCCCCGACGTTCTTCAGCAGCATGAAGGTGGTGCCGACGCGGAAGTTGAGCTGGTCGTAGCAGACCTCCTGGTCGCAGAGCTTGGCCTTGTCCTCGTCCTCGAGCCGGTCGAAGATGTCCTGGCCGACCTTGCCGCCCATGTGGTCGTCGTAGCGCAGGCCGAAGACCAGCGCGATGCGGTTGTCGAGAAAGCCGCCCATCGCCTGGCCGTAGACGCCGAGGTTGCCGAGGTCGGCGATGCCCCAGTCCCACTCGCCACTCGACGGCGCGTCCTCGACGTAGCGGATCTGCTCGCGGCTGTAGTCAGCGCCGAGGAGGAAGAAAATCCGGCTCAGCCAGTGCTGGATCAGCGGCTTGGTCGCCGGCTTGGCCAGGGTCAGGGCCTTGGCCTTGCCCTTGCCCTTGCCCGGCACCTCGGCCTCGGCGTCGTCGTCGTCGGTGGCGATCTTCCGCTCGAGCACGAAGACGTGAAGCTCGCCAAAGACGTCGAGGCCCTGAAAACCGTACTTGTCGCGGGTGGTGAACTCGTCGAGGTCCGTCTGGGAGTGCTCGCGCAGCTTATCGGCGCCGGCGGTCCAGCCCCGGGCGTAGGCGGTGCCGACCTTGATGTTGAGCTTCTTCTTGAACAGCGGCAGGTCGTGCTCGAGCCGCAGGGTGGTGTTGTAGAGCGACATGCGGTTGGCGCTGCCGCCGTCGGCGTTGTTGTCGGCGTCGCGGACATAATTGAGCGTGCCCCAGTCCGAGAAGCTGCCGCGGGTGTCGAGCAGCTGCAGGTTGCCGAGGAGCTTGGTCTTGCCCCACTTCTTCAGGTCGAGGGTCGCGGTGCCCATCATCGACGTCGGCTGGGCGATGTCGTTGAGCGACTCGCGCGCGGGCTGGGTGTTCGGGTCGTTCGGGTCCGGCGCCGGGTCACGCAGCTCGGGGTCGATGAACGGCTTGAAGACATTCACGGCTCCGCCCTGGTACTCGCAGGGGGTCTCGTCACCAATGGCAGCGGTGCAGCGGATCTTCAGCCCGCTGCGGTTGATCCGGGTGTGGGAGACGGAGAGCATCACGTCGAGGGGTCCAAACACGTGACCCGCGGTGGCGTTGACGTAAAAGCCCGGGTTGCCGTTGAAGAGGTTCATCCCGAGGCTCACCAGGCCGCCCTTCAGCGACCGGCCCGAGCGAGTGACGATGTTGACCACGCCGAGGAAGGCGTTCGCGCCGTAGAGCGCCGAGCCCGGACCGCGGATGACCTCGATCCGGTCCACCGCCTCCATCGGGATCATCTCGGGCCCGATGAAGTTCGTCGTCTCGGCGCGGAACGACACCGGCTGGCCATTGATCATGATCTTGACCAGACGGCTGGCGCCACGCAGCTCGCCGCTGACGCCGCGGAGGTTGACGTCCTGGAACGCGTGGTCATTATTGACGAACACTCCTGGGAGTGTCGCCAGCGCCTCCGCCACGGTATGGAAATTGCGCTGAAGGAGCTGGTCACGGTTGATCACCGAGATGATCGACGGGGCCTCGGCCAGGGTCTGCTTGACCTTGGTCGCCAGCTCCGTGGTGTTAACCATGGTAGTCAACAACGAGAGGAACTCGTCGTCGACCTTGCCCTTCTTGCCCTCGTCCTCCTCGGCGAAGAGCGTGTCGTCCAGGTCCTCGGCCGTGGCCTTTGCGGACTGGGCACCCGCCAACCCGGGAGCACCGAAAGACAGCAACAAGATGCAGGCGAGAAATCGGGGTCCCGATAGAGACACACGCAGTGCGGACCGCACCATCATTAGCCTCTTCCTTTTCCG
The DNA here is from genome assembly GCA_030591195.1 of Pseudomonadota bacterium. The sequence goes on along the minus strand of JAUVBO010000343.1, from coordinate 2,284 downwards.
TTGTCCGCTTGAGCGGGGGGCGCAGGAGCCAGTGCACATGATCGTGATCGCTGGGCACACCGGTGCTTCGGGGCATGCCCGTGAGGGGGGAACAGCGGACGTGTCTTGAGCCGACAAGTCATTTATTCTCAGGTACTTACGGTCTAAATGTTCGGGTGATTTTAGGTTGCGTTCATGCCGAAGTCAAGTTACATTTACGGCGGAAACTCAGTTGAGTCCGTTAGGCTGACGCAAGTGCTTGGTGCGGGCATGGTATCGCACGATCGCGTCTAACTTTCACCTGGAACGAAAGCAGATCTGGGCTTGGCAATGGAAGATAAACGCAGCCGCTTCGCTCGAGGATCGTCCCTGTTGGTGTTGCTGGCGCTGGGTGTTTGCGCCATAGCCTGGCCCTATCGGGTCGAGGCGCAGGGGCTATGGCAGGGAACATCCGAGGCCCGGGCGAAGAAGTCGTTCGCGTCCGCCAATATCCTGCTCGGTTTGGGCAAGAAGATAGCGGCGGAAAAGCAATACCGGCGCGCGATCACGCTCAATCCCCGCTTCGATCTCGCGATCCAGGCCTACGCACTGCACCTATATGGCGAAGGGCGTACCGAAGAGGGTAACAAGATCCTCAAGGACGGCATCAAGCGGAACCCGGAGAAGGTCCAGCTCAAGGCGTTCTACGGGCTACAGCTCTGTCGGCTCGGCCGAACCGACGAGACGCGCAAGCTCTTCGAGGGCGCCGGGAAGAACTTCACCATCCAGGCGGTGATGGCCCAGTGCGCGATGGGCGTCGAGAAGTACGACGAGGCGGTCAAAGGCCTCCGCAACTACCTGGAGAACCGGCCGGCGAAGCTCAAGGCGCTCGACGACATGATGCGGCTCTACCTCGCGCGGGCGCTGATGCGCTCGGGCAAGCTCCCCGAGGCGGAGAAGGAGCTGGCGATCGTGCGACGGAACACGCCGAAGAAGCCCCGGCCGCGGCTGGCCGAGGGCGAGCTGCTGCTCCGCCAGCGGCGCTGCGTCGGCGCCATTCGCCGCTTCCGCGAGCTCTATCCGAAGATGGCCAAGGAGCGGACCGTGATCCGCCTGCTCGCCGGCCAGGCCTTCCTCTGCCTGCAGCGTCCAGCCAGCGCGCTCAAGCTGTCCAACCTCTACCTCAAGACCAAGTCCGAGCAGATCGAGACGATGGCGACCAAGCGCTCGGAGCGCGAGCTGTTCAGCGAGCAGGGGCAGTTCATCCGTCAGGCGATGCTGCTGCGCGCCCACGCCCAGATCAAGCTCGCGGCCTACGACCTGGCGCTGGCGGACTACGACAAGCTGGTGAAGATCGAGGGCAAGGAGACCAACGAGATCAACTACCGGCGGGCGCAGGCCTACTTCGGCAAGAAGGACTATCGCACGACCCTCGCCACCCTCGACGGGCAGCTGAAGCAGGAAAACACCGCCGCCCGGAACCTGGTGCTCGCGCTGCGCGCCTCGGCGCGGTTGAAGCAGTACGCTCGAGGTATCAAGTTCGGCGAGCGGCTCCTGGCGCGTAAGCCGGTACCGAAGCAGCATTACTACTATGCCGGCGTGATCTATAAGTCGAGCGGCAACTACCCGCGCGCGGCATCGCTGCTCGAGAGCGCCCTGGCGCTCGACAAGAGCTACAAGCCGGCCCGCGGTGAGCTGTTCAAGGTATACACTTACCAGGCGATGCGACGGGTCAACGAGAAGAAGCTCGCCGCGGCGATCACGGTGCTGCAGAAGGCCGACCGGCTGATCTCAGCCCCGAAGGTCAAGCGGAACCTGGCGCTGCTGAACCTCAAGCTCAAGCGCCACCAGCCGGCGCTGACCTACGCCAACGCGGCGCTCAAGGCCCAGCCGAAGAACGCCGTCGCCGCGCGCCTCGCCGGCCGGGCGCTGGCGATGCTCGGCCGCCACCCGGAGGCCCTGCCGAAGTTCAAGATCGCGGTCAAGCAGGCGCCGAAGGCCGGCCTGTTCAAGGCCAAGACGCTGGTCGAGTCTGCCTTCTCCCAGGTCTACTCGGGCAAGCATGAAGCCGGCCTGAAGCAGCTCAAGCAGGCTCAGCGGCTCGCCGCCAAGGACAAGAAGAAGGGCAAGGCGCTGGCGGCGCTGATTAAGAAGAACACGGTCCGGGCAAACTATCTCTATGGGGTGCAGCTGTTCGACAAGGGCCGCAAGGAGCAAGGCTGGAAGTTCATCCTCAAGGCGCTGAAGAACGTCGGTGGGATGCCCAAGTCGGAGGAGGCGGTCGTCCGCGTGGGTGCGGCGTTCGCCGCTCCGTCGGTGCGCATCT
>JAUVBO010000551.1 GCA_030591195.1 Pseudomonadota bacterium | reverse complement strand
GGTGGCGCCGAAGACCAGCGCCGAGCGGATCATCGCCCCCAGGTTCTGCGGGTCGGTCACCCCGTCGACCACCAGCAGCAGCGGTGGCTGCCGCTCGACGAGATCCTCGAGCGCCAGGTAGGGGAACTCGCCGGCTACCAGCGCCGCCACGCCCTGATGGGACTCGCTGTCGCAGAGCGCCGAGAGCGCCTCGCGCTCGATCCGCTCGATGACGGCGCCGCGAGCCTCGGCCCGGGCGATCAGCGGCTCGAGACGATCGCCCGCGGCGACGAACAAGCGCTTGACCGGTCGCTCGGCCAGGCCGAGCACCTCGCCCACCGGCCGCGCGCCGAAGACCAGCCGGCCGTCGACCCGCCGCTTCGGCCTCTGTCCCTGGCCGGGGCGGTGGCCGCCCTGGCGATCACGGGATCGCGTCGAGGAGCGTCGCGTACTCATCATCATCGAGCCCGAAGAAGAACGCGCCTTCCTGCGCCAGCGCGCGATGGATCTCGGCGGCTACCACGTCACGGGAGGCCGCGACGTTCTCGATATTCCGCCGATAGATGAAGATCCCCTTGAGCTGGGCGGCGCTCTTGCGTCGTCCCTGGGGCCGCCGACGGGACGGCGGCTCGCCCGTCTCCACCGGCGTGCCGGCGAGGTAGCCCGGCGTGCGCGGGTCGAGTCCCTCGACCACCATCTCCAGCGACGGGTAGTCGAGCACGTGCAGCAGCGAGGCTCGCAGGTAGCGCCCGAGGGGGTCGGGCATCTGGTCGACCACCTGGCGAACCAGATTCTCGAACTCCGCTGGCGCCAGAGCCCAGGGCGGCGGTGGTTGTTGCCGGTTGAGCTGCTCGGCGGTCAGCAGGTGTTTCTGCGCCTCCTCGGGGCGCCCCTCCATCTCGAGCGCGATGCCCGTGAGGTGGTGGGCTTCGACCCGGGACGGCTGGTGGTCGAGGACCTCGGCCAGGGTTTCGATGGCCGGCTTGATCCGCTCCACCTCGAGCATCAACCGGCCGGCGCGCAGGTAGAACGCCTCGTCCGGATAGGGCGCCGCCGGCAAGACAGCCACGGCGCGCCGGGCCTCCTCGAAGCCGCCGGAGATCAGGTGCGCCTCCGCCCGGAGCAGCCCGATCTCGAGCATCTCGGCGCCGGTGCCGCCGATGGCGTCCTCCGCCTCGGCGCATAGCTGCAGGGCGTAGGCGTGGTCCCCCGCCATGTGCACCGCCACGTCAGCGGCGTAGAGCATCGCATCGAGGTAGTCGGGGTCGGCCTCCAGGGCGCGACCGAAGCGGTCGAGCGCCTCGTCGTGGTCCCCCTCCGCGGCGGCGATCGCACCGAGCAGCGCGTGGCCCTCGGGGCTCTCGGAGTCGTGCAGGAGGATATGGTCGGCGCTGAGGCGCGCCCCTCCCAGATCCCCGCGGTCCAGCAGGTCCCAGCCGCGGTCGAAGTGGGCGGTGATCGCATCCATCTCCATCGAGGCCAGCGGCCCCTCGTCTACCTTGACTGACGGATCTTTCGTATTTTCCGGCACGGCAACAACCAGATCCTGGCGTTCCTTCGCGGTTTCCAGGCCGCGACCAGCGGCGAGAGCTTGTGCGTTCCTAACAGAAGGAACACCATCGGTCCATGCCTGATGTCGGCCAGACCGGACGCCCTGGACGCCAACACCGACACCGCTCCTCGCCCACCGCCCGGCGGGCGCTGTTGATACTGGCCCTGCTCTGCAGCTCCCTCGGTGGCTGCCCGCGGCCCTTCGACGCCGCCGCCACGCCCTCCGTGGAGTCCAAGGATCCTCAGGCGAACCGCGCATTTCGCCAGGCGAAGCAGCAGTTCGACGACGGATCCCATGTCTCGGCTTTCCGCGCCTTCGGCGCCTTCCTCGCGCGCTTCGCCAGCGACCCGCTAGCCCCCCTGGCGCGGGTCTACCTCGGCCGCATCGCGGTCCGCCAGGGCAACCTAGCGGCAGCGCGCGAGCACCTCGCAGCGGTGGCAGGTTCCGGGGGAAAAACCAGCGACGCCGTGACGTTGCTGGCTCGCTATCACCTCGGGCTGGTCGAGGTTCGCCTCGGCTCCTACGCGGCTGGCCAGCGGTGGCTGTTGCCGCTCCTCGAGGCGGCGGGCGACGAAACCCGGCCGGCCGTGCTCGTCGCTCTCGCCCGGGCTACCGAGGGTCTCAAAGATCGCCTGGGAGCGGCCCGGCGCCTCGACCGGCTTCACGCCGAGACGACCCGCGAGACCGAGCGCCTCTACGCCCGACACAACCTCGAGCGGCTGGTCGACTTGCTGTCGGCCGCCGAGGCTCGGTCGGTGGCCGCCAGCGACAAGACGAGCTCGCTGCTGTTCGCTCTGACCGCCCGACGCCTGATCGCTGAGAGCTCGGCCCGTGGCGATCTCGACGCGGCGCAGCGACTCCGCGCGCGCTCGAGCGAGGCCCGCACCAAGCACGGGGTGGGCACCGTGGCCCCCGCTGGCGGCGAAGACGGACCGATCGGCCTGCTAGTGCCGTTCACCGGCAGGTTTCGCAGCGTCGGCAAGCTCGCCCTCGCCGGCGCCGCCTTCGGCGCATCCGCCTTCGAGGCCGGCAAGGCCGAGGACAGCCGACAACCAGCCCTCGTGATTCGCGACAGCAGCCGGCGGCCGGCGCAGATCGCCCGCGAGCTGATCACCCGCGCGCGGGTGGTAGCCCTGGTGGGTGTGCTCGATCCGGGCCACGCGGCCGCGGTGGCGCGGGTCGCGCGCGAGCACCGCGTGCCCTTCCTCTCGCTGTCGAGCGCCGCGCCGGCCAGCGCGGCCAACACCACCCTCCGGTTGCTGCCGACCAACGAGCAGCGAGCGAAGCTGCTCGCACGGCGGGTGCTCGCCCGCCATCGCGTCACGCCGAAGCGCGGCACGCCGAGTCACGGCACGCCGCCGCGGGTAGCGATCTTCGCGCCCGACAGCCGCTACGGTCGAACCATGGCCCGGGCCTTCGCCGCGGAGACCACCCGTGGCGGCGGACGGGTGGTCACGCAACGTTTCTACCCCACGGGCATCGCCAGCTTCACCGCTCAGGCCAAGGCCCTCGGCCGAGCGTCCTTCGACACCCTGTTCATCCCCGACAGCTCCCGGCGGCTGGCCCTGATCGCGCCAGCCCTGGCGCTGGCCGGGATCTGGCCCACGTCCCCTGGAGCCCCCCCCGCCAAGGGCCGCGCGATCCAGCTCGCCGCCACCGCCGACGGCCTCTCGGCGACCCTGCTCGACCGGGCCGGCCGCTACGTCCAGGGCGCCCTGCTCGCGCCGGGCTTCTACCCCGACCCGAACGCCGCGCTCAACGGCGCGCTGGTTCGTCGCTACCAGCAGGCGCACGGGCGAGCGCCCGGCCTGGTCGAGGCCTTCGCGTGCGACGGCGTCGGCACCGTCCGTGCCCACCTCCGCCAGGGCGCCAGAGGGCGCGCGAGCCTGCTCGCCGCGCTGCGTGCGCGGGCGGCAACCGGGCTGACCGGCAAGGTCCGTTTCTCGAGACAGGGCCGGCGCGCCGACCCGCCGCTGATCTACCAGGTCAGGGGCAGCAAGATCGGATTGCTCTCCGAGTGAGCCCCTAGAAAGTCTCGTAGAGCTCGAGCGCGGCGACGGGCGAGCCGCCCTCGGCCGAGCCGCCGACCACCAGGAAGCTCCCCGTGCCGAGCCTGGCGACCCGGTGCCCGCTGCGTGGGTGCTGCATCGGCGTCCGCCGCAGGTGAGCCAGCTCCCCGGCGGCCACCAGCACCTCGACGTCGGCGACCGGCACCCCGCCGGCGGTTCCCCCGACGACCAGCAGGTGCTCACCGACCCGGAGCAACCGATGCTCGGCACGCGGTTGCTCGAGGACTCCCGGCCGGTGGTCGACCTCCGCCGTCAACGGATCAACGATCCACGCGTCGCCCAGCGCAGCGCCATCCTCCGCCCGGCCACCGATGACCACCAGCCGGCCGTCCGGCAGGGAGGCGGCGGCGGCTCCGTCCGCGAGGGACGGCCCCGGAAGATCGATCGTCTGGCTCCGGCCCGCCGACATCAGGATCAGCTCGGCTGCGG
>JAUVBO010000154.1 GCA_030591195.1 Pseudomonadota bacterium | reverse complement strand
GAAGCGCCGGCCGGCCTCCCGCGTCTCCTCGTCCGTCGGCACCGACAGCCCGGCGGCCGCGCTGTCGAACACAGCGCCGGTCTCGCCCGACAGCACCGAGGGCACCGTGCCGGGCGCGGTGTTGACCTCGAGGAAGTCCTCGTCGTCGAGAAAGACGCCGGAGGGCTCATCTTCCTCGAAGTCCGGCGGCGGTGACTGGACCGTTCTCTCGGGGGGCGGCACGGGCTGGGGGCCCGGCAACGCCCGGCTGGCCGGCGGGGGCGCGGGCTGGGGGCCGGTCGCTGGCGACGGAGGAGGAGGAGGCGTGGTCTGGATCTCGATCAGCCCCGAGGCCGACAGCTCCTGGGTGTCCTCCTCCGGGTTCGCCACCAGATCCGCGTCCCCCGCGGATCTGGTACCGGACTCTTCGGCGGCCGCTGCGCCGGTGTCCCGGCGGGCACGAGCGGGCCTGGGCAGCGACGGCATCGTCGCCGGCCGGCCGGGCCTGGTGGGCGGCCCCTTGCTCGGCACATCGGCGCTGCCCGAATCGTCGTTGCTGCTCACGCCGACCTGGCTTCTCAGCTTGCGTAGTCTCGCTTCAGATTCATCGCTCATCAGGCCCGTCGCTCCGGTCAGGCGCAGCATAGCAGAGCCCGCCAGCCGTAGAAACGGCGCCGGGGCTCTGCCCTGAATCGACAGAGCATCGCGGGGGGGACCTAGTCCGGGCTCGCCGCGCGCAGCTGGAGGAAGAGCTGTCGCTGCTCGGCGCTGAGCTCCGTCGGCACGACGATCCTCAGCTCGGCATACAGGTCGCCCTGGCCGCCACCGCGGATCGGCAGGCCCTTGCCCCGCAGTCGCAGCCGCTGCCCCGAGGCCAGCCCGGCAGGCAGGGTCATCTGGACCTCGCCGTCCAGCGCCGGCACGGGCAGCCGGGTGCCGAGCGCCGCGTCCCAGGCGTTGACCGGAACGTCCACCACCAAGTCGTCCCCCTCGATGGTGAAGGTGTCGTGAGGCGCAACCTTGACCTTGAGGTAGAGGTCCCCCGGCACGCCGCCACGCCCGGGCATGCCCTGGCGTGAAAGCCGGATCTTCTCGCCGCCGCGAGTCCCCGGGGGAATCTTGACCGCGTAGCGCTTGCGACCCATCTGCCCGCTCAGCTGCACCGACAGCTTGCGCGCGTGGTAGATGTCCTCGAGCTGCACGGTGATCTCGCTCTCCACGTCCGAGCCTCGCGCCGGACGCCCGCCGGGCTGGGCCCCGCCGCCAAAGCCGCCGAACAGATCCTCGACGCCCACCGGACCGCCACCGCCGCGGGGTCCGCCCCGGGGGCCACGGCCACCGCCACCGCCAAAGAAGGTCGCGAAGAAATCGGAGAAGCCCCCAAGGTCGCCCAGATCATTGACGTGGACCCGACCGCCGCCAAAGCCGGACGGGGGCTCGAAGTGCGCGCCGTGCTTCCAGTTGGAGCCGAAGGCATCATATCGCTTGCGCGTCTCGGGGTCCTTCAGCACCTCGTAGGCCTCATTGACCTGCTTAAACTTGTCCTCGGCGCCCTTCGCCTGGTTCAGGTCCGGGTGGTACTTGCGCGCCAGCCCCTTATAGGCCTTGGCGACCTCGTCCTGGCTCGCGCCGCGCTCGACCCCGAGAAGCTTGTAGTAGTCAACGTATTCCATCAGGGGTCCATGTCCTCCGCCGCGGCGCAGGCAGGCCGCTGTCCGACGCACGCCTCTGCTGCCACTGGCGCCGCGAGCTGGATCGTAGCCCTTTTCGCCGAGGAAGTCCTTCGTTGGCTGCGCCGACGAGAGGGGCTCCGGCTGCCCCCTGCCGAGAACCAGCCGTCAGCTCGCCAGCTCGGCGAGTACCTCCTCTCCACGCTTGATCTCCGGCTCGCGATGATCGATCCGCAAGAAGTCGAGATCCTCGGCGAGCAACCGGGCGAAGAACGCCATCCGCTCCGGCCCGAGCAACCGCTCCCGGTACTTGCGCCGGGCCTGGGGCGTCGCCACCAGCAACACCGCCTCCTCCATCAGCTGACAGATCGTCGCAGCGGCTCGCGAGTCCACGCGGTGATAGGCCGACCCCTCCCGATAGTACGCAAGCCGGACCCGCCGCGCTTGCTCGATCTCGGAGGCATGAGCCCAGTAGGTCACGCCAAGGCGCTGGAAGGCATCCTGAACGCCGATCGCGCGCACCCGCTCGCGGGCGACCTGGGGCAGCTTCGCCTCCGCGACGTCCTGCGGCTCGACGTGCAACTTCAGTCCTCGCGCCGCGATCAGGTAGAGCACCAACCGCACGGTCTTCGGTCGATCTGCGACCAGGGCGGTCATCGCCTGCCGGAGCGTACGGTCGCCACGGAAGACTCGCTCACAGGCACGCAGCAGCTTGCTGTCGGAGACGAGCCGCTTGATGTACGTCGGGTCGCCCTCGAGCCTCGGGAACCGCTCGACGTAGGCCGAGATCAAGTGGTCGAGTTCACCGAGGCGTGCCATGCGAAAGACGTCGAGGCTCACCTCGTGGAGCAGCCGCGAGATCGACATCGGCGCCGCGCCACAGCTCGGAAGCTCGCCCGGATCGAAGGTGAAGCGCGCCCCCTCCCACTCGAAGACGTCGCGGAGCCGGCGGTAGGTCTGGTGCGAGAGCGCGCGCTCAAGCCGCGCGTCGTCGAGCACGCCGCTCTGCAGCATCGCCGAGCCGATCGGGATCTTGTCAGCGCGGGCCCAGCGCAGTACGTCGGCCAACTTGTGTGGGGTGATCCAGTGAGCGCCGAGGAGGAGCTGGCCGAGCTGCTCGTCCTCCTTGCAGGGCGTGACGGTGACGTTGACCACCGCGCCGGCCTTGAACGAGATCCGCTTGACGTACCCGAGTCCCTCGACGGTCAACACCCCGGTCGCCTTGCTGCCGTCGAGGTAGCCCAGGAGCCGCACCAGCGTCGTGGTCGCCGGCGGTCGCGCGCCGGGCATGTCATCGAAGATGTGGGTCACCATGCCGAGCGCCAGCTTGCCGGCCAGCTTGCCCACGATCTTGCCCTCGACCGCCTCGTCAGGTGAAGAGCCCGGTGACGCCGGGGTCGCCGGTGACGCCTCACCGTCCTGTCGCTGCGCCTCCTGCGACGCTGCCGGCACGCCCGCCGCCGCTCCGTCCGGCACGCCGAGACAGCCGAGGATCTGTCCCTGAGTCTCCTCCGCGAGGTGCAGGGCGACCTCCTGCCCGTCCACGCTCACGACCTCGGCGTGGAGCGGCCCTAGCCGCTGACCATCGACCAGCAGGTGGAACTCGAGGGAATCACGCACCGATGGCACCGCGTCGGTGCCATCGACCACGACCACCAGCGCACCCATCTCGAGGCCCTGGCGCTGCTCGGCGAGAGCAGCCGGCGCAGGGACCCAGATGAAACCGTCCCGATACCAGATCACGAGTATCAGTGTAACACCTCCGCCGACTGTCGCGGCTGCGCCAGCAACGGAAGGCCTTGGCGAAGGTCACTAAACGGGCGATCATCCGCTGAGATCACCAAGCCCAGGAGAGCCACCGCCTTGCCGTCCCTGCCAAGCCAAGCGCCCGGAGCGAAGATCACCCGCGCCGGCGACCCGACCACCCCCTGTCCGTTGATCATCACCTGCGAGCACGCCGGGAACCTCGTCCCCTCGCCGGTACGTCCGTCCCCGGACGACACCCGTTGGCTCACGACTCACTGGGGCTACGACCTCGGCGCGGCCGCAGCGGCGCGCGAGCTGGCCCGACTGACCGAGTCGCCGCTCTACATGGCCGGCTTCTCGCGCCTGCTCTGCGACACCAACCGGCCGTGGGATGATCCCGCCTGCATCCTGACCACGGTCGAGGGACAGCCGCTGGCGATGAACGCCAACCTCGACCGGGATGAGCGCGATCGCCGCCGCCGGACCCTCTATGATCCGTATCACGCAGCCATCGACGAAGCGCTGGCCCTCCGGACGGCACGCCGCGAGCCGCTCCTGCTGTTGTCGGTGCACTCGTTCACGCCGGAGCTGGGCCAACACAAGCGCGAGATGGAGCTCGGCGTGCTCTTCGACGACCACCGGTCGCTCGCCGAGCGCTTCGCCGCCACACTGACGGCGGCGGGATACGTCACGGCGCTCAATGCGCCCTATTCTGGCAAGGAGGGGCTGATCTACTCGGCTGCCCAGCACGGTACCGACCACGGGGTGCCTTACCTCGAGATCGAGATCCGACAGGACCTGCTCGCCAACACCGCCGGCGTCGTCTCGTTCGTCGCTCGACTGCTCGGCCCCCTGCGCGAGCTGCTGGCTGTGATCGAGCGGGACATCTAAGCCGGACATCTAAGCCCGACATCTGGATAGCGAAATAGCGCGCCGATATCTCTCGCGCTATCAACAATGCCCTGTGATAACAATAATGCCCTGTGATATGCAAAGCGCATCTGCTATACATGCCCTTACTCTGTATCACCGTCGAGAGAGGATCCCCCGTGATGAACCTGATGCTCACCGAGACCCTGGCCAAGGAAATACTCCGCGTCAGCCGCACCGACGACAAGCTGCTGCGGGCGTTGGCTCAGGAGTGGATCCGTCGCGTGACCCCCGAGCTGCTCTATCCCTACCTGCTGTCGGACGGGGTAGCGGCTAGCCTGCTCGCCGAGCGCCTCCGGCGATCACCGGAACAGACCCTGGCCGACCTCTCGCGCCTCGCCGATGGCCGACGACCGCCCAGGGCCGCCGCCAAGCCGAAGAGGGGCCGCAAGCCGGCGAAGAAGGTCCGGACGACCAAGACGCCAGGCAAGGGACAGCGCCAGCGACTGACGCCGGAGGAGATCGGCCGGCTCAAGGAGAAGGTGGTCCGGTTTCTCGGCGCCAACGGCTGGTCGACGCGCAAGCAGATCAGCGTGGCGGCCGCGATACCGACCCCGTCGCTCTACAACCGGGTGGTCACCGAGCTGCGTGAGGCCGGCCAGCTGGTAGCCAAGGGCGAGAAGGCCAAGCGGGTCTACAGCCTCGCCGGCAAGCGGGCCGCGAAGAAGAAGGCCAGCGTCAGCAAGAGGGTCACGAAGAAGAAGGCCCCGAAGAAGAAGGTCGCCAAGAAGGCCCCGGCGAAGAGGAAGGTCGCCAAGAAGAAGGTCGCCAAGAAGGCCTGAGCCCCTGTTGCCCGGGCGCTCTGGCAGCGCCCCGCCTCCTCCCTGTGCCAGCACCAGGCGAACCCCTAGAGACACCACGATGAGTACCTTTCCCCCCGTCGCCATCGTCAGGACCTCGCCACGGACGGTGCTCGCTGATCACCACCGGCTGATGAACCTCGCCGGCTATCAGCAGCACCTCGACAAGGCCGTCGACACGGCGCTGAAGATCAACATCTCCTGGCATTTCTTTTATCCGGGCAGCTCGACCACTCCCTGGCAGCTCGAGGGGGTCATCCGCGCGATGAAGCGCGACGGCTTCCAGCAGCAGCTGATCCACGCCTGCCACAACCGAACGGTCGTGATCGATGCACACCTCGGCGAACGAGAGAACAAACAACTGCCGGTAGTGCAGGCCCACGGGCTGCGCAACGTCCACCTCTACGAGGGCGAGCCGTGGATCCATATTCGCGATGCGGTGGGCGACCTGGCCGACCGGTTCCTGGCGCTCAACCGGGTCTACCCGGAGGGGTTCTTCATCCCCGAGCGCTTCATCGGTGAGAACATCATTCACCTGCCGACGGTCAAGACCCATATCTTCACCACCACCACCGGCGCGATGAAGAATGCCTTCGGCGGGCTGCTCAACGAGCGTCGCCACTGGACCCACCCGGTGATCCACGAGACGCTCGTCGACCTGCTGATGATCCAGCAGAAGATTCACTCGGGCGTCTTCGCGGTGATGGACGGAACCTTCGCCGGGGACGGCCCGGGGCCGCGCTGCATGACCCCCCACGTCAAGAACGTGCTGCTGGCCAGCGCCGACCAGGTGGCGATCGACGCCGTCGCGGCCAAGCTGATGGGCATCGATCCGCTGTCGATCGACTTCATTCGGCTGGCCCACGAGCGGGGCCTCGGCTGCGGCGATCCGCGCGAGATCGAGATCGTCGGCGACCTCGACGCGGCGGAGGAGAACTGGCACTTCGACGGGCCATTCAAGAAGATGACCTTCGCCTCACGGATGCAGCACAAGATCTACTGGGGCCCGCTCAAGGCACCGCTAGAATGGACCCTCAAGACGGTGCTCGCGCCATGGTCCTATCTCGCTAGCGTCCTATATCACGACAGCTTCTGGTATCCGCTCTACGCCCAGCGCAGGATGGCCGCGGTGCTCGATAGCGACTGGGGCCGACTGTTCCAGGGATGGGAGCGGGCGACGGCGGACGAGCAGGGCTACCCCGACGTGGGGCACGAGCCGCTGCAGATTCGACGGACCGGGGCACGGGCGATGGTCGAGTCCTTGCCGATGCTCGCGACCTGTATCAAGGAGGCGCCGGAGTTCGCCGCCCACGCGCGCCGGATGCGCCGTTAGTACTGGTGAGGAGGCCTCCCGGGCACACACCTCCCTGCGTGCCAGTATCGACCACAGAACTACTTTGTTCTTGCTGAAGAGGAGGAAGAGATGAGTCGCGTGTTGAGTTGCCTCTTTTTCGTGGCTTTCATAGCTGGTTGCGGAGATGACGGAGACGCCTCTTTGTCTGCTGTCGGCTCTTGGTGCGGCAAACAAGTTTC
>JAUVBO010000094.1 GCA_030591195.1 Pseudomonadota bacterium | reverse complement strand
CGTGAGAGCACCGCCTCCGAGCGCGGGACCGTCGACATCGGGGAGGCGCTCCAGGAGCTCGAGCGTGATGAGGCCGAGCTGGTGCCGACCCAGGCGATGCCGGTGCTCGGCGGGGTCCCGATACCCGGCCAGCGCACCGAACAGCTGTCGATCGACGACGTGGAGCTGCTCGACGCCGAGCAGGGTCCCTCGCTGCCCACCGGCCCCCAAGGCCAGCCTGCGCCGGTGGAGGTCCCACCGAGACGATGGGGAGCTCGGCAGCTGGTGCCGCTGGTGGCGGTCTTGACGGTCCTGCTGGTGGCTGCCGCCGTCGCGACCTGGCTCGGCACGTCGGGCTCGACGACCGACTTCGCGGCCACCCCGGACGGCGGCACGACACCGCTGACCACCCCGGGGACGCCGCCCCACCTCGCCAGCCACCCGGTCGTCGCGCCCGACGGCGCTGTTGCCGAGGCTGCAGCGCCGGTGGACAGCGGCCTCACGAGCGATGCGCCGAGCGTGCGAATGCTCTGGCTGACCAGCATTCCCCCGGGCGCGATGGTCAGCGCCGGGCAAGAGGTCCTCGGCCTGACCCCGCTCGAGGCGGTCAGGATCGGCGGCCACGTCAAGCAGGTCGTGCTCGAGCGGGAGGGCTACCGGCGTCGGGTGCTCAAGCTCGACAACCATCGAGAGCTCCATTACCGCGGCGTCCAGCTGCGGAAGCTGGCGCCCAAGCGTGCGCGTCCCTCCCGCCGCAAACCCCACCGGGGGCCATCGACAGGCAAGCTGTTGGTCGTTACACTGATCCAGGGTGAAGTTAGACCCACCAAGATCCGCATCAACGGGCGCGCATACGAGACCCCGCTCAGCAAGACCTTGCCGCGCGGAGTGTATCGCATCACCGTCCGACGGCCCGGCTTTCGCCGCGCGAGCAAGCGCGTGCGGCTGCTCGGGGGCAAGACCGAGAGGGTGATCTTTCACCTTGTGCCAGGCAGCTAGTCAGAAGGCCTCCTGCTCACCGCCAGCGCCAACGCGCCGCCCGGTCGCTCCCCCTCGTTCCGCGGCGCATCACGGGCCGGGGGGCCCGATCCGGCTGCTCCTCGCCTTGCTGCTGCTGGCCAGCCCGCCAGCGAGCGCCGACATCGACGACGCGACCCAGCTACTGCGTCAGGCCCGCGGCCGGCTCGCCGCGGCCGACTTCGACGGCGCCCTCGCGTTGCTGCGCCACGCCCGCGAGCTGACCAACGACAGCACCACGCCGGGCGCCCGGATCTCCGCGCAGATCGAGCTGCAGCGGGGCGAGATCCTGGCGGTCCTCGGCCGCCACCGGGAAGCGGGCGCCGCCTTCGTCTCGGCGCTGAGCCACGACCCCTCGATCGAGCCGGATCCGGCGCGCCACAAGGCATCGACACTGAAGCTGTTCCGGCGCATTCGCGCCAACCTCTGGGGTGAGCTGCTGATCACCTCCGACCTGCCCGAGGCCAACATCTTGCTCGACGGACGGGACGTGGGCCACACGCCCTACCGTGCCCGCCTGACGATCGGCACCCACGAGGTCAAGGCCGCCCTGCTCGGGCGACAGCTGCTCGTCAAGCGGGTGGTGGTCCCGGCCCGCCAGTCAGTGGCGGTGGCACTCGACCTCGAGGCCCGCTGCGCGACCCTGGTGGTCAAGACCCAGCCGTCGGGCGCCGAGGTGACGATCGCGGGCGCCGAGCTCGGCACCACCCCGCTCAAGCGGCTCGTGCCCCCTGGCAGCTACACCCTCGAGCTGCGGCTCGACGAGCAACACAAGCGGCTCGAGGTGGAGCTCGTCGCCGGCGAGCCGGCACGGGTCTCCACCAGCCTCGGCGCCCACGACGACCGGCGTCGCCCGGCGACCGGCGGCAGCAGCCGGTTCTGGCGCCGATCCCGTACCTGGACCTGGGTTGCCCTGGGCGGTGCCGCCGCCTCCTTGGGCGCCGGGCTCGGCTTCGGGTCAGCGGCCGACAAGGACTTCGACGAGTACCAGGCACTGGCGCAGACCGAGCGAGCTCGCGGCGCCGAGCTCGAGTCGAGCATCCGCGCCCGGGCGACCACCGCCAACGTGCTCTACGGCATCTCGGGGGCCCTGGTGGCCACCTCGGTGGTGCTGCTGTTCCTCGAGGGAAGAAGAGGGGCCCGGGCCGAGGCTCGCCGCCCGCCCCGCCGCCTCGGCCTCGCGCCGCTGCTCGGTCCGGTCAGCGGGCTGCAGGCCCATGGCCGCTTCTGACCGTATCGCAGCTCTGCGCCGTGCGGGACTGCTCGCCACCCTGCTGCTCGGGCAGGCTGCGGCCGTCGCCTGTGGCTACGACTTCGACCGCCCCTGGAGTGAGCAGCCGCCGGACGGCGGGCTCGACGGCCCGGTGCCCCCGCCCGATGGCTTGCTGCCGCCCGACCTGGGACCAGCCGACCTGCCACTCCCGGACGTGCCGGCGGTGGCGCCGCGGTTCTGCTGGAAGGGCACGGAGACCAGCACGGCCGGCTGCGACGTCGGCTGGGTCGCGGTGGCCGGCGGCTCGTTCTGCCCGGCGGGGATCCGCGCCTCGAGCCTCGAGACCAACGGGACCGTCTGGCGCGCCGAGTGCGCCGACGCCAAGGTGAGCACCGACGTGATCTGCACCGATACGCCTTCAGCCTTCAGGCGCTTCGATCTGACAAACCCGGGTGACACGGTGCGGCCCGCCTGCGGGGGCAACGACCTGCCCGTCGGCGGCGGCTGCAACTGCGCCGCCGGGGTGCTGCTACACCACGCACCGGCCCTCGATGCCAACGAATGGGTCTGCGTCTGCAGCGAGGTCGGCAACCATCACGGCCACGTGATCTGCACCGACCCGGGAACCGCCGCGGCTATCGGCCGCCGGCTCGAGGTCGACCAGTTCGACCAGGTCCTGACCAGCGAGACGGCGGTCACCCTGAGCTGCGGCAGCGGCGCGGCACTCTCTGGCGGCTGCGGCACCTTCTCCACGCCGCTGGCGGCGAGCTATACGACGAGGGATGGGTGGGGCTGCCTGTTCACGGCGGCGCCGGGCAGCGGCTTCATCCGCAACGTCTGCGTCACCAAGCCGCTCCCCGACTGCCTGTAGCCCGAAGAGCGTCCGGGCGCGCTGATCGATCAGGACCCGCGACCGTCACGGTCATCGCGGTCATCGCCCCGGCCCGCGGCGCGACGGGCGTCGATGCGCTTGGTCACCGCGCCGAAGACGATCAGCGCCAGGGCCGAGACCAGCGCGATCCCGACGAAGTAGAACCAGATGTAGTGGGCCTTGGCCTTGGCGGCGGTCCAGGCGGCGTCGCTGTCGAACTTGCCCCGCGCCGGGCAGTAGCGATCGAGCAGGAACCCCGAGAGGCCGAAGCCGAAGATCGACGAGAGGAACGAGTGCAGGTGGGAGAAGCCGAGGTAGAGCCCCTCCTCGCCCTTCGGCGCCTGCAGCGAGAAGTACTCCAGGTAGCGGGGCGAGATGAAGCTCTCGGCGATGCCCTGAAAGACGATCCCGACGATCATCATCAACGCCACCGGGTGCATGCCGACGATGTCGCCCTCGCCGACCATGTTTCCCGAGGCCATGCAGAAGGCCGACACCGGCATGATGAACATCCCGACGATCATCGAGGTCAGCGCCGAGGCCTTGCGCATCAGCTGGGTCACGAGCCCGACGGTCAGCACCACGGCGGCCGGGTTGACGTTGGCGTACCAGCTCGGCGATGCGCCCTCGCCGGCCATCCGCAGCACGTACTTCGGCATCGTCGCGTAGAGCTGGTGCTGGACCATCCAGAAGCCGGTGATGATCACCATCAGCAGCAGCAGCCGCCCCTGGGTGCAGACGGCGATCAGCGCCCGCCAGATCTCCTTCAATGACTTGGCATTCTCCTCGCGCTCGGCGGCGGTGCGAGTCGACTTGTAGAACAGCGCCACCAGCACGAAGGCCAGCGCCGTCATGCCAGCGGCCAGGAGGTTGAGCACGATCAACCCCCGGTTGCCCATGCTCGCCCGCAGGGGCTTGACGACCGACTTGCCCGAGAAGGAGCCGACGTTGACCACCCCGTAGAAGATCGCGTAGCCGCGGGCCCGATTTGCCTCGCCGGTCTCGCGCGCGATGGTGCCAGTGATCACCGACTTGATGAACGAGCCGCCGACCATCACGATCAGCATCACGACGACAAACAGCCACGGATACCAGGACTCGGTCAACCCGGTGAACTGCACCTCGCGGCCGTAGACCGCCAGGCCGGCCGACTGCAGCGCCGTCGGCAGCGCCCACATGCTGGCGTAGCCGATGGTCAGCAGCCCGAAGGCGAGCAGCAGGGAGTCGCGAAAGCCGATCTTGTCGGCGAAGGCGCCCGAGAACGGCGGCAGCAGGTAGAGGCCGGCCTGGAAGATGCCGGCGATCATCGCCGCCTTGACGTCGGAGAAACCCAGGATCCTCGAGAGGTAGAGGGTGATCACGACGAAGACCCCGTACCAGGCGGCACGCTCGAGCAACTCGACGACGTTGGCCGTCCAGAAAGCCCTGGAGAAGCGCCAGGAAGGCTCGGCGGAGGGGGCAGATTCGGCGTCTGACATCAGGGGCTCCTCGGTGGAGCCAACGGTCTTGTCACCGGGGCCGACCCTAGGTCAAGCGATTTGGTCGGCCGAGTGCGGTGGGCGATCAGCGCGAGCGGCTGACGGCGAAGGCGTCCATCACCAGGCCGAGGTTGCCGTCGTTGGTCTGCATCGCTCGCTTGCTCAGCGACTGGAGCCGCCCCGAGACCACCTGCCGGTAGGTCTTACCGCGGTAGCGACCGCCGCTGACCTTGCCCTGGGCCATGTTCCCGCTGGCGAGGTACCCGGAGAGATCGGTCAGCGAAGCTCCCCAGCGCATCACCTGCCGGACCTGGTCGGGGTTGGCCGGGTTGCGCGCCTGCTTCGACAGCTGCGTGCGGTAGTAGGAGATCAGCTGCTTCTGCTCCCTGGTCTGCTCCCTGATCTGCTCCCTGGTCTGGCCCTGGCCGATCGCCTTGCCGGCGTCGGTGACGATCTTGATCGCGCCCTGGACGCTGCCGACGGAGGGGATCACGCTGGCTGCCCGCCGCTGGTGATCGGGCGCCGCGCGGGTGGTCTCGTACTTGTATTCCAGCGTCTGACCGTTGGCACCCTTGATCGCCACCTCGAGCGGGGCGTTGCGGGTCTGCGGCGTGGCAACCAGGTACTTCTGCCCAGCCACGGAGGTGCTGCGGAAGCTCACTGACTGATCGGCGTGCTTGTTGATCTGCCAGGCGTTGCTTCCCGGGTTGAGGCGGAAGCTACCGCTGACAGGAATCAGCACCGAGTCGCCGGCGCGAACCTTGACCGGCTTGGGGCTGTGCACCGTACGGGTGACGCTGGTCTGGCTCTTTTCTACGTAGCCCACCCGGCCGAACTTGCCGGAGTAGTGGTGAATTTTGCCGCCGCGCAGCCTCCCGCGCGACGAGCGATACAGCGTGCCCGCCAGCTCGCCATCGCCACGCATCATCACCGATGAGCGATCGGCAGACGCCGGCGCGGCGGCCAGCAACATCGCCGCTGCGAGGGTGCAAGTCACCGCGCTGCTAGCTCTTCGAAGACTGTACATTTCACCTCTCCTTGATCCGGGCCCGTCGCGGACCGTGCTCTGCTTGCACCGCCTCGGCGCTGGCCGATGGACTGATTCTTCTGCCTTTCAACAGCCGTGGGTCGGCGCGGCGGCCGGTCGCACGGAAAACGCCGCCGGGAGCGGTGCTCCGGCGGAGAGAGGGGCCGCACCGCTGCTTGACACGTTCTCTCGCGATCGGGCAGCGTGGTCGACGATGGGGACGAAGAAGGGCGATCCAGCGCGGTTGATCGGACAGGTGCTCGCCGGGCGCTACCGGCTGGAGAAGCTGCTGGGCACCGGAGGCATGGGGGCCGTCTACGGGGCCGCGGCCCTCGGCGATGACAGCGGCCAGCGGGTAGCGATCAAGCTGCTCGACCCGGCGGTGATCGCCCCCGACACCATCGGACGCTTCCGGCGCGAGGCACGAATCAGCGGCGAGATCGGCCACCCGCACATCGTCACTGTCTTCGACTTCGCCGAGGCTGACGACGAGACGCCGTTCCTGGTGATGGAGCTGCTCGAGGGCCGGGATCTCGAGACGACCCTCGCCAGCGAGGGGCCGCTCGAGCTACGGCGGGCGCTGGCGATCGCCCGGCAGGTGGGCTCGGCGCTCCAGGCCGCGCATAATCGCGGCATCATCCACCGCGATCTGAAGCCACCCAACATCTTCCTCTGCGCGGCAGAGGCCGGCGCTGACCTGGTGAAGGTGGTGGACTTCGGCATCTCGAAGATCATCGGCTCGTCGAGCGTGGTCACCCGCACCATGGCGACCATGGGCACCCCGGGCTACATGTCCCCCGAGCAAGCCGAGGGGCGCTCGGCCGAGGTCGACGCCCGGACCGACGTCTACGCCCTCGGCGCCATCGTCTACGAGATGCTCGGCGGTCGAGCCCCCTTCGCCGGCGAGTCGGTGCCGACCGTGCTGTTCAAGGTGATCCACCAGGATCCGCCGCCCCTGCGCGGCCTGCGGCCGGAGATCCCGCCCGCCGTCGAGGCGGTGGTCCACCGCGCGCTCGCCAAGCGCCTCGACGAGCGCTTCTCATCGATGCGAGAGCTGGTCGAGGCGCTCGAGGACGCCCTGGTCCGCGCCGGTGCGACCCCCCTGCCCGGCCCGGCCCTGGAGTCACCCGCGACGCCCGCGGCCTCGTCGGTGAAGCGCGCCGCGGGCGGCCGCTGGGCGCTGGTGCTGATCGTCGTGGTCGCCCTGCTCGCCGTGAGCGGCGGGCTGGTGGCGGTGTTGCGATGAGCGCGCCAACCCCGAGGCGGCTGGTGGCATCGGCGCTGACGCTGCACTTCTTCGCCGTGGCGGCGATCGTGCTCTGCCGGACCTACATCGACCTGCTGTTCCTCGTCACCTACCCCCGCGACTGGCTGCCCTGGCTGTTCCTCGGCCAGACCGCGGTGGCCCTCGCGCTGACCTTCGCGCTCAAGCCGCTGGTGACTCGCGGGTCGATGACGGTCAACGCCGCGATGGTGCTGCTGTTCGCCGCGAGCTGCTCGGGCGCCTACTGGCTGGTGCCCCTCGGCCTGCCGGGAGTGCCCTTCGGCATCTGCCTCTGGCTCTCGGGCTGCGCGATCATGCTCGGCGTGCTCGCCTGGAGCGCCGTCGGCGACGCCTTCGACGTGCGGCAGTTCAAGCGGATCGCCAAGTGGATCAGCGCCGCGGGCAGCTCCGGGGCGATGGCCTTCGGCTCGGCGATCCCGCTGCTGATCGCGCGGCTCTCCACCGAGCACCTGCTGTTCGTGCTCAGCGGCGCGATGGTGATCGCCGCCGCCAGCCTGCTGGCGCTCGCCCCGCCGCCCGCCGCGGGTCCGCCCCCCCGGCCGCTCAAGGCGGGCCGGGCCGCGGTCAGCACCCCCTTCGGCTACCCCCTCTTCGCCCAGCTGGCCATCGGCGCCGCGCTGCTGATGCTGGTCGACACCTTCGCCGACTACGCGATCAAGGCCGAGCTCGCCGCGGCCTCCGACAAGGAGGGCATCGGCAAGTTCATGGGCCCGTTCTACGGCGCCTCGAACCTGCTGACGCTCACCTGCCAGCTCGGGACCACCGACTGGCTCGCGCGGACCTTTGGCGTCATCGGCCTGCTCGCGCCCCTGCCGCTCTACTGCCTCGGCGCCTCGGGGGTGATGGCGGCGCGCCCCGGCCTCTGGACCGCCACCGCCCTGCGGATGGGTCAAAACGTCGCCCGCTACGGCGCCGACAACCTCGGCCGCGAGATCGCAGCCCGCCCGCTACCGGCGCCGATCCGCCGCTCGGGCAAGCT
>JAUVBO010000574.1 GCA_030591195.1 Pseudomonadota bacterium | reverse complement strand
TGTCGTCGCCCAGCCGCCCGAGGGCCGCCAGGCGCACGACCTGAAGCGGTGCCTCGCTGGCCACCGAGACGAGCGCCTTGTCATCGCGCAGGCGCGCCACGGCCTCGCCGCTCCGGTCCTCGTCTTCCGACATCGCGTCGCTGACCAGCAGGCTGTTGGCCCGCTGCGAGGCGAGCTCGCGCAGGCCCTCGTCGGCGTCGCTGCCAGCGAGCTTGAACAGCAAGACCGGGTCACTGAGCTTCTTCAGCGCCAGGCGACGGACGCTCGCGTCACCGTCCTCGCTGGCAATCAGCTCGAGCGCCTCGCGGTCTTCGTTGCTCAGCTGGCGCACCGCTGTGGCGCGTACCGCCGGATCGCTGTGTTTCCATTTCGGACGAAAGAGGTCAACCAAGCCCATCGCAGTTTCTCTTGCCCAACGCCGCCAGGGGCGGGCACGCGCTACCGTGTGCCCGGCGCCGCGGCTACCAGGAAATATCCAGGTTGAAAGAACCGCCGCCGCTCGCTCCAGTCGCGCTGAACGAGTCGACGACGAAGATCCAATCCGCGGTGGCCGTGGGCTTGACGGTGATCGTCTCGTCCCCTACCCCGAGGCTGTCGCTGTTGAAGAGGTTGTCCGGATCGACCGGCGTCAAGCTCTCGCACGCCAGGTCGATGTCGGTCGCCGCGCAGGCGGTGGCCGCCGGGAACGCGTAGAGCGCCGGATCCCAGCCGTCCTGACGCACCCGGACCGTGTAGGCGGTACTGGCCTGCAACGTCGCGCGGTAGTAGAGCTGTGGCCCGGGCCATGGTCCGCCGAGGTTACCGCAGCTGACGCCGTTGCCGAACTCGTTACTTACGCCGAGGCTGGTGTCGCCGGTGGTGGTGGTCGGGCTGGTGGCCAGGGTGATCGCCGCGGGCGCCGCGCAGCGCTGGTTCAACGGCACCGGCGCCACCGCGAGGGAAAAGCCGCCGACGTCTCGCGTGCTCGTCCCGTCGACCACCAGGTAGTAGCGAGCGCTGGCCGTGGGGCGGAGCACCAGCGCGCCGCGGCTCTTGGCCGGTACGGTCAGGTGGGCGCCGACGCCCGCCGGGCCGCAGGCGGCCTCGATCGCCGCCGGGCCGGGACAGCCGCCACCCGGCGCCGCGACGAAGGCGTAGAGCTCGGCATCGAAGTCGGTCGCGAGCTTGACCAGGTAGTCGACGCCGCCGACCAGGTCGACCTTGTAGTAGACCTGCCCGGCGGCAAACGCCTCCCCGCCGCCACAGGCGATCTGGCCTGGGAACTCGTCGACGAGCCGGACGGTGAAGCCCTCGACGCTGACCGCCTGGTCGACCAGCTTCGCCGTCATTGCCCCAGCGCAGCTCCCGTTGCTCGCGGGCTCGCGCTCGCGCACCTCGAGGGCGAAGTCGCCGTACTCGTCCGACAGCGGGCTGATCGCGCTGTCGACGGCCAGCTTGATCAGTCCGTCGCTGGAGGGCGTGTAGTAGAGCACGTCGCTGGAGACGCTCACCGGCCCGAGGACGTCGCCCGAGGCGCCGTCGCTCGCACAGTCCACGGTCAGGGCCTGCTGAGAACAGACGCCGGAGCCGAAGAGATAGAGGTAGGCGTCGAAGAAGGTCGAGGTCAGCGACAGCTCGTAGAACCGCGTCGCCTTGACCGCCAGTTGGTAGTAGAGCTGCGGCCCGTTGAGGCTGGTGGCGCCTGGGCCGCACTGCAGCCCCGCGTACTGGTCGCTGGAGAAGCCGGTGGAGTCCTCGATGGTCACCGCCCCGCTGGCGTCGAGGGCGAGCGGGGCGGCGCTCGAGCAGGTGGTGTGGCTCGGCAGGTCGACCTCGGTCACGCTGAGCTCGAAGGTCCCGACCTCGGTGTTGCTCGCGCTATCGACCGCGAGCAGGTAGGTGCCCGGCACGTCGGGGTGCAGGAACAGCACCCCCTCGCCGCCGGCCGGAATCGGCCCCCAGCTGCCACCGGTCGCCACGCCGCCGCAGGCGGCGTTGATCGTCGCCGGACCGACGCTGCAAGCCGCCTCGACGAAGGCGTAGAGCGTGGCCCGAAACTGGGGTTTGAGCGTGACCCGGTAGCCCTTGGCCGCCTTGACCTCGAGCGCGTAGTAGACCTGTGGGCCATCGTAGGCGGTCAGGCCTCCGCAGTTGATCTCGGTGCCGTGCTCGTTGGTCGCGGTGACGGTGCTGCCGGTGATCGTCGCGCTCGCGTTCGGTCCGAGGGGCACCGGCGTGGCGGCGACGCAGGCCGCGTTGCTCGCCGGGGTCAGCTCCTCGATCGCCAGCGTGAAGCCGCCGAAGGAGGTCGGGCTGCGGGTATCCACCGCCACGGTGTAGATCCCGGCCGCCTCCGGCATGAAGAGGAAGCTCTCGCTGGCGCCACCGCTGACCGATTTGCCGAGCACGTCGCCGGTCGCGCCGGCGCTCTTGCAGTCAGCCTCGATCGCCGCCGGGCTGCAATCGCTGCCGAAGACGTAGGCGTGGAGGAACATCGCCGTGTCGGCCGTGAGGGTGACCCGGTAGGCCTTGCCGCTGGTGGACGCGAAGCGATAGTAGGCCTGGGGCCCGTCGAAGGGCTTGCCCGAGCCGCAGGACAACGAGGCGAACTCGTCGGGCGTCAGCGTCGGGCCGATGTCCCCCGTGGCCTGCGCCTTGCCCGCGGCGAAGCCGAGCAGCGGGGCCGCGGCACAGGTACCGTTGACCGGCGCGGGGATCCGCTCGACGGTGAGTGAGAACGGTCCGGCGTTGGTGGAGCTGCTGCTGTCGACCGCGACCCGGGCCAGGCCGTCGCTTGCGGCGAGGAAGTAGAACGACTCGGGGACGCCCGCCGAGATGAACGTCGAGGTCTGGCCGGTCTCGCCCCCGCTCTGGCAGTCGGCCTGGATCTTGGCCTCGCTGCAGTCGCCGGTGAAGACGTAGGCGTAGGCGGAGAAGGTTGGATCGAGCGTGATCTTGTACCACTGGCCGGCAACGACGGCGAAGCTGTAGTAGGCCTGGGGGCCGCTCATCGTCGTCTCGCTCGTGTCGCCGGTCCCCTTGCACTTGAGGGTCTGGTGCTCGTCCGCGAGCTGGCCGGTGTCGCCGCTGACCGCGGCCTGGTCGTCGACGAACACCAGCGGCGTCGCGGCCGCGCAGGTGCCATTCTGAGCCATCCCACCATCGCCAAGTCCGCCCTCGCCCTCCATCTGATCCGGCAGCGCGCCGTCGAGCGGCGCTGCGTCGAGCCGTGGGTTACCGGCCGCGTCCCCACCGCTGCCATCGGGTCGGTCGAGGTCGGCGGGCCCGCCGGCCTCATCCGCGAGCTGATCGGGGCTGCCGTCGCCGCCCGAGCCGTTGCCGTCGCTGTCGCCGCAGCCCCCGACGAGCACCGAGAGCGGCGCAAGCAGGATGAACAGCCGAGCGGTTCGTGCTACAGCTTGGCGGAACGACGATGGCCACATTTGCCTTTGCTCGGTGACGAAGAAGAGCGCCCAAGCCAAGAATCCGCGCAGGTTTACCGTCATGTCGCCGGCGGGTCAACACCTGTCAGGGCGGAACAGAACGAGCGATGTTTCGCGTAGGACTGCTGCTGATCAACACCGGAACCCCCGCGGCCCCGACGGTGTGGGCCGTGCGGCGCTACCTGCGCGAGTTCCTCCTTGATCCCCGGGTGATCGACATCGCCCAGTGGAAGCGACGGCTGCTGGTGGACCTGGCGATCGTGCCGCGCCGCGCCCGGCGGTCGGCGACGGCCTACCGGTCGATCTGGACCGATGGCGTCTCGCCCCTGCTGGCTCACAGTGAGGCGCTGGCCTACGAGGTCCAACAGCGGATCGACGCGCTGGCCGCTGAGCAACGAGGTGACGATCGGACAGCCACCGTGGCGGTGGCGATGCGCTACGGCGCGCCCTCGATCACCGGCGCCCTGGCCGAGCTGAGGGCGCGGGGGGTCGATCGGGTGGTCGCCTTTCCGCTCTTTCCGCAGCTC
>JAUVBO010000345.1 GCA_030591195.1 Pseudomonadota bacterium | reverse complement strand
GGGGCCGAACAGATCGGCGCGTTGCCCCTGCAGGTGATCCTGCTCAACAACCTCGGCGAGACCGCCTGCAGCCTCGGCAAGCTGGCCGATGCGCGTCAGCGACTGCAGCGCGCGGTGGCCCTGGCGAAGGAGATCGAGGACCAGCGCTCGTACATCGAGGTGCTGCGCAACCTCAGCCTCGTGGCGCTGCAGGAGGGAAACCCCGAGAACGCCCAGCGCCACGCCGAGGAGTGTCTGCAGCTGGCCAAGCGCGCCCAGCTACCGGAGATGATCGGCAAGGCATCGATGGCCCTCGGCGAGGTCTACGCGGCGACCCTCTTCGACGCCTCGACCCCGGTGGCCACCGAGAAGGCCGCCGAGCGCTACTTCGCCAAGGCGACCGACGTCTTCCGTGAGATGGGCAACGAGGCCGAGCTGGCGCGCGCGCTCAAGCGCCTCGGCGAGTACCAGGTGGAGCGCGGCGAGGGGCGACAGGCTCGCGCCGCGCTCACCGAGGCCGCCGAGATCTTCGAGCGGATCGGCATGCCTGACGCCGATGCGATCCGCTCGGTGATAGCGTCGATTTGATCTGGGGGCCTGACGCCCCCTCAGACCTCGTCTTCTTCCAGCTGGCCAAGAGCGAGCCCGGCGGCTCGTTGCTCCGCCTCTTTCTTCGAGCCACCGGTCGCCCGCGCGAGCTCCTCGTCGCCGAGGAACACGCCGACCTCGAAGACCTTGGCGTGATCGGGGCCGCTCTCCGAGAGGACCTGATAGCCCGGCACCCGCTGGACCCGTGCCTGCGCCACCTCCTGCAAGCGGGTCTTGTAGTCGCCGTCGAGCTCGCCTCGGACCGCGCGGCCGACCACCGGACCGAGCAACCGACGTACGATCCGATCTACCTCGACGAAGCCTGCGTCGAGGTAGATCGCCCCCATCAACGCCTCGAAGGCGTCGGCGAGGATCGACAGCTTCCGCCGACCGCCGGTCTGTTCCTCCCCGCGACCGAGCCGCAGGCAGTCGCCGAGGCTCAGCCCCTGGGCGGCGCGCGCGAGGCTGGCCTCGTTGACCACCATCGCCCGCAGCTTCGACAGCTGCCCCTCTCTCGCTTGGGGCAGCGCCTGCATCAGATAGTGGCCCACCGAAAGGTCGACCACGGCGTCGCCGAGGAACTCGAGGCGTTCGTTATGCCCGAAGGTGCCACCGTGCCCGAGGTCGTCACCGGTGCTCTCGTTGACGCGGGAGCGGTGGGTCAGCGCCTGCGCCAACAGCGACGGATCAGCGAATTCATGGTCCAGCTCCCGCTGGAGAGTCTCTCGCATCGCACCGGGGTCAAGGTCTGCCGGCTGGCAGCTCGAATCATCGGTTTCCATCGCGAGTGTCGGGCGTTTGTGCCATGTGCTACAGTGGGTTGACCTCAGAGCTCAGAGGTATGGTGGATCAACAAAAAACTCTGGGCAAGTACCACGTCCTCGAACGACTCGCCGCTACCCCTCTGGCCGAGATCCACAAGGTCAAGACGGTCGGCATCGCCGGTTTCGAGAAGGTACAGGTGCTCAAGCGGGTGATGCCCCGCTACAGCCAGGATCAGGCGTTCGTCCGCGCCTTCATCGAGGAGGCGAAGATCGCCTTCTCGCTCAACCACCGCAACATCGTCCAGGTCTTCGAGTTCGGCAAGATCGAGGAGGATCTGTTCCTCGCCTCCGAGTACATCCCGGGGGTCAACCTACGGCAGATACTGCGACAGGTTCGCGGTCAGGACGGCGCGCTCCCCGTGGGCCTGGCCTGTTACCTGATGGGCGAGGTGGCGGCCGGGCTCGAGTACGCCCATCGCAAGACCGACCAGAACAACGAGTCGCTCGGGGTGATGCACGCCGACCTCGCGCCCTCGAACATCGCCTGCTCCTTCGAGGGCTCGGTCAAGGTGCTCGACTTCGGCATTGCCCGCGCCGCCTACAACACAGTGCCCCAGCACGACCGCTTGGTCGGCCTCCCACGGTACCTCGCCCCCGAGCAGGTCCGGGGTGAGCCGATCGCCCCCCAGTCCGACATCTTCAGCTTCGGCGCCATCCTCTGGGAGCTGCTCACCGGCATGCCGCTGTTCGAGGGTGAGACTGTCGATGAAGTGCAGCACAACGTCCTCCACGCGCCGATCCCGCGCCCTCGGTCGCTCAACCGTGAAGTGCCGGAAGGGCTCGACGTGGCGGCGACGCGGTGCCTCGAACGGCGGCCCGACCACCGCTTCGCCAGCGCCAACGATCTGCAACTCGAGCTGCACCGGATCCAGCGGGAGGTCGGTGCGGTGATCGGCTCGCGGGCGCTCTCGTCGTTCCTGCAGCAGCTGCTCAGAGACTACAACGACACCCGTGACGTCCGTCAGGAGGAGGACTGGGAGGACGACGAAGCCTACCGGGCCCGCAGCGAGCTGATCCTCGCGGAGGAAGAGGATGATGCCAGCGAGCGCGAGCTGACCCTGGAGCGCGAGGCGATCCGCCCGAGCGCCGCTCCCGGGCCGAGTCCGGCCCTCGCCAAGCGCGACAGCCACCGGGACCTGATCGCCGCTGCTGCCGAGCTGGCGATACCCCACAACCCACCGGCCCGGCCGGTACGCGACGAGTCGGCCCGCGCCGCGCCGACGGCGCCTCGCGCAGCACCGCCGCGCGGAGCGGCGCTGACCCGCTCGCGGACCGCGACGCCATCCGAGGCCGGCGTGCTCCGCCCGTCGCGCGACACCGATGACGAGATCCCCCCCCCTCCGCCCCGGCAATTCCCCCGGCCTGACCGCGGCCTCGACATCGGCCGTGGCGCTGGGTCCGCGGACCGCCAGCTGGAGCCCTTCGACTCGGAGCATGCCGAGCGCTTCGACTCCGAGCTGGGCGACCACCTCAGCGGCGACGCGGAGTCAACAGGGGCCGCGGGGTCGATGCAGACCGATCGGGAGCTCGTCGGGCTTCGGCCGGCGGTCCTCGACACTGTCGAGGATCCGTCGAGGCCGGCGGCCGAGCTGGCGGATCTGGCAAGCGAGGAGGGTGCGCCGCTGTCGATGTCCGACGTCGTGTCCGCGGCCTCAGCGCCGGAGATCGAGCGCCCGCCACCGATGCCGGCGTCTCTGGCGGACTTGGTGACCAACCTTCCTGACGCCCGGGACGAGCTCGACGAGCCGGAGGAGGCCGGCTCGGTCCGCGACGCCAGCGCGGAGGCCCAGCCAACGATCCTCGGTGAACGCAAGCGGTTCATCGCTGCCTCGGTGCTGCTGTCCGGCCTGGAGGACGAGGCGCGCGTCGAGCTGCAGGGCATGCTGGAGAACATCGCCTACAAGCTCAACGGGATGGTCCAGGAGAAGCTCGCTGACGAGTTGCTCGTGCTCTTCGGCCTGCCGACGCACCACGAGAACGACATCGTCTCCGCGGTCCGCTTCACCTTCGACGCCCTCGACGCCGCCTCGCACCTGCAGGTCAGAGGCGGCGAGTCGCGCGACGCCGCGCGCCCGGTGATCCGCTTCGGTATCCGCGCGGGCACCGCCCGGCTCGGCAGCCAGCCCCAGGCCCACGAGGGATATCAGGTGCTCGGCAACTCGCTCCCCGAGGCCCACGCCCTCGCCAAGCACGCCCCCGAGGGGCAGATCCTGGTCGCGGGCGCTGCGGCGCGCCTCGCCGCGCCACACTACGTGCTGCGCGAGATCGATCCGGTCCAGCGGCGCGGCAAGACCATTCGCTGTCACCGGGTGATGGCGGTCCGCAGCGGCGCCCGGGAGCGCCGCCGCGAGCAGGGGGCTCCGCTGTTCGGGCGGGAGGTCGAGACCACGGCGCTGCGCACCATCTGGCGCGAGGTCCTCACCCGGGAACAGCAACGGGGGGTGATGGTCATCGGCGATCCAGGCGTCGGGAAGACCCGGCTCGTCGACGACTTCATCGTCCGCCATTGCAGCGACGCCCGCGTGATCACGGCGGCCGCCACGCCGCATCGAATCGAGACCCCATTCGCGGTGATCGTCAACCTGCTGCGCAGCCTGACCGGCGTCTGGGGCGCTCGCGGATCGCGATCCCGGGCCCGGCTGCTCAACCGCCTCGAGACGGTCCTGGGCAGCGATCAGAGCGAGGTCGACGGATCACTCGACGCCTTCGCGTCGGTGCTCGACCCGAGCGACGCGCCGGTGAGCGCCTCCGGTGGAGGCTTCGCCCGCAACAACCTCTACCAAGCGCTCCGCCGCCTGGTGCACCGGGCCGCCGACCAGCGGCCGCTGGTGATCCAGATCGAGGATCTTCACTGGGCTGACAGCTCGAGCCTCGAGTGCTTGCAGGCAATGGTCGAGCGCCCGGGTGATGCGCCCGGGCCGCTGCTGTTGCTCTTCACCGCCCGGGCCGAGGAGGGAAGCGACCGCAGCGGCCTGCTCGACGAGAAGCACCTCACGCCGATCCACCTGGAGGAGCTCGGCGAAGCACATCGCCAGCGGCTGATCGTCGACCTCCTCGCCGAGCGATCGACCGACCGGATGGTCGCCGAGGTCGAACGACGGGCCGGCGGCAGCCCGTTTCTGATCCGCGAGCTCTGCCACGCGATCAAGGAGGGGGCAGAGGCGGCCGATATCCCCTCGACAGTCCATGGGCTGATCACCGCGCGGGTCGACCGGCTGGCGGCCGCGGTCAAGGTCGTCCTGCAACACGCCACGGTGATCGGGCCGACCTTCCGCGAGGGGATCCTGACCACCCTGCTCAAGCGCAACCCTGCGCGACCGCTCGCCGAGCTGCGCAACCGCGGCTTCTTGGTCCCCAGCACCAACATGGCGGTGCCCTTCGCGACCTCCGCCACGGGGGTCAGCGACCAGTTCGAGCGCCAGTGGTCGTTCCGTCACGTCCTCGTCCAGCAGGCTGTCTACCAGTCGTTGCACGGCAACGACCGCCGGCTGCTTCACCGGAAGGTCGGGGAGATCATGGTCCGGCGATCCTCGCGCGGCTCGAGCGACCCCCCCTCGGAGATCGCCCGGCACCTCGAGCTCGGCGGCCTCGCCGGCCAAGCCGGCGAGTACTATCTCCAGGCGGCCGATGCCGCCGGCGCAGCCTACGCCAACAAGGAGGCAGCCGAGCTCTACGACCGCGCCCTGCGTCTCACCGAGGGTGACGCGGACCTGCAGTACGCGGCCTTCGCCGGTCGGGAGCGG
>JAUVBO010000915.1 GCA_030591195.1 Pseudomonadota bacterium | reverse complement strand
GGTGACGACAGCTCCTTCGACCTGTTTGCGCCAAGGCGTCGTTCCTCGCGACCGGGCGGCGATTTCGCCACAGCTCAGCCGAGCGATTCGGATAGAATCACCCGAGTTATTCGGGATGCGCGCATCGGACACCAAGAGGAGATCGAGATGACGGTGACTGCACTCGCCAACGGAAGGAAGACGGTCTCCCGAGGCCGCCTCTTGGCCGTCTCCTTGATCGTCCTGTTCTCGAGCCGGACCTTCGCCGCAGTGACCTTCACCTCCACCGATGAGCCCTATCCCGGCGTGACCATCAAGCAGGGGTACCTGAATGCCGGGAAGCGAGGGTTCTGGGTCGCCTACGTCGATCTATGCGCTGACTATATTCACGTCACCGCTACAGAGCCGACGTCGGTCCCCCAGACCACGAGCTCCTGGGCCACCTCCGTGGGAGTCCAGGTGGCGACCAACGGAGATTTCTACAATACGTCTTCGTACAGGTTGTGGGGCGACGCCGTCGGAAACGGCATCAAGTGGCCCGAGGCGCTGACGGGAGGCAACTTCGATTGGTCCGGCTACGGCTGGATGTCGCTGGGCAAGAACGGCGTGAGCTTCACCCACACCAAGTGGGTCAAGAACCACGCGAGCCAGTTCGAGGCGGCGGGGTTTTCGGTCTCGGGCGGGTTCGAGCCTGACAGCTGGTCTCGGAACCTGCCGGCGGGAGCGATGGCCCTGGTGAGCGGAGGACCGGAGCTGGTGATCGAGGGCAAGCTCTACACTTGTCCCGATCCGGGGTCACCCATTCCTGACGGAGCGCCCAGTTGTTTTCCCGATCGAAACGACATGAGCACGCTCCACGTCCGGACCGCCATGGGCTTCACCGCGGATCGGCAGAAGCTGATCTTCGCCGCCACCACCTCCTCTATCTACGGCGAGGAGCTGGCGCAGATCATGTACGATCTCGGTGCCTGGCAGGCTTTCAACCTCGATGGAGGCGGCTCCAGCGCCCTCTGGACCAAGGCGTTGGGCTACCTGCGCTCCTCCGGTCGGGCGGTGGTGAACCACTGGGGAATCTTCGCCGGATCGGGGTCGGGAAGACCACAGACTCCCGGGAGCTGCTGCATCGCGGGCACCGAGGTGTGTGACGGCGTCGACAACGACTGCGATGGCGCCATTGATGAGGACCTGGTCCAAGACTGTGGGCTCGCGGAAGGTGAATGCCAGCCCGGATCTCAGGTATGCGAAGGGGGTGCCTGGGGCCCGTGCGACGGGGTAACACCCATCGATGAGATCTGCGACGGGCTCGACAACGACTGTGATGGTGTCGCTGACGAAGACGGGATCTGTGGAGGCGACGTCGACGCGGGAGCCCCGCGCCTCGACGGCAACTCCCTGGTGGACGGCAGCCCCGCCCCAGACCACAGCCCCGTCACCGGCGAAGGTTGCACTTGCCACGTCGCGAGCGTCGCTGGTGCCGACGCGCTGATGGGTATCGCCGGCGCTCTGCTGCTCATCGTCTTGCGGCGCCGGAGGAGGAGACCCGCGTGATCACAACGCCGGCGACCAAGAAGGTCACCAGCGGCTGCGGCGGCGGGCGACAACGACGGCGGCCAGCCGAGGACTGAATCCGGTTGCGAAGGCGCCGTCGGGCGGGATTAAATAGCTACGATGAACCGCACACAACTGCACGAGATCATGACCAGCGAGGTGGTGACGCTGGACAAGGGGCAAGCGGCCCCGACCGCACAGGAGTTGTTGCGGGTATTGCACGTGCGGCACCTGCCGGTGGTCAACAAGCGCAGAGAGCTGATCGGCCTCGTCACCCATCGCAAGCTGCTCGTCGAGCACGCGCGCCTGTTGCAGCAGGTCGGCGGCGAGGGCGAGGACAGCAACCTCTCCCTGTCGATCCCGATCTCCAAGGTGATGGAGACCCGGGTCCAACGCGGGACGCCAGAGATGTACGTGGCCGACGCGCTGGAGCTGTTGCTCGCGCACCGGATCGGATCGCTGCCGGTGGTCGACGAGGACGACAAGGTGGTGGGCATCGTCACCAGCGCCGACTTCCTCGGCTTTCAGCTGAGGAAGCTGCGCAGCGAGGACGACGAGCCCAAACCCTCGACAGGTGCCACGGCCGCGGCGCCCGAGGCGCGTGCAGATCGGCTCGCCGAGCACCTGGTCGCGGCGATGGACGAGCGATTGAGGCGCGCAGAGATCGCCGCGCGACCGACGCGGCTGATGTGGGTCGCCGCGCTGGTGGCGCTGGTGGCGCTGCTGGTGACGCTGCTGGTGGTGTATCGCGCCTCCGTCGGGACCTGTCCGCCGCAGCAGTCGCCGCTGACACCACAGCTGCGTCACACCAAGCCGGTGTCACAGGGATTGCGTCCGGCCAGCCGTCCGGCCGCCGCTCGGGCCACCGCGGAGAGCCAGGAGGCCGCTGCCGCCGCGACCGAGCCCGCGCGACCGAGCCCGACAGCAAGAGACCGTGGAGTCCCGCCGCTCGAGAGTTCAGCCACCACGCCGCGGCCGGACACCGGTCTGTACCACAGCGGGCCGCCCGCAACATCGACATCGACATCGGCTTGGTCCCCACGAGCCCCAGACGCCGGGCGCGCCCCGTCACCCCGGCGCAAAGACTGGGTCCCCGAGCCGGTGCGCCGTAGCTTCTGACGATACGGCCGACACGAAGTAGCTGCGCGTCCCGAGATGCTGACCGAGGACCTTGCGTGGCCGCTGCAATCACGAGGGAGCCCAGCCCCGCCTGGGCAACCTCGAGGCACCGCGCCGGGATCGCAGCGGGCCGCCAGCCCGAGAGGGAATCCTGGACGAGGCGCTCTG
>JAUVBO010000014.1 GCA_030591195.1 Pseudomonadota bacterium | reverse complement strand
GGCTGCGGGACCCACGCCCGCCCAGCGCTGCTGCTGATCCATGGCGCTGGCGCCTCTTCGCTCTGTTTCGCCGAGCTGCTCAACCGGCTCGGCCAGCAGCGCCGCACCGTCGCCCTCGACCTGCCCGGCCACGGCGGCAGCGACCCGCTGTCGCCTGCGGCGGCGCCGGACCGGCTGCTCGACCGCTACCGCGACGCGGCCGCGGCGCTCGCCGAGCGCCTCGGTCTCGGCCGCTTGGTGCTCGTCGGCCACTCGATGGGGGGCGCGGTGGCCCTGCGCTTCGCCGCCAGCTTCGACGACCGCCTCGCGGGGCTGGTGCTGCTCGCCACCAGCGCGCGCCTGCGGGTCGGCCGGCAGCTGCGCGAGGTGCTCGAGCACCGCTTCGACCAGCTGCCCGCGTTCTTCGCCGCCCACGGCTTCTCGCCGGCCACGCCGCTGGCGTCGGCCGAGGGCTGGGCGCCGCTGGCGGTCCAGGCGCCGCGGGACGTGGTCGTCGCTGATTTCGCTGCCTGTGACCTGTTCGACGACCGTTCGTCTCTCGCCGGGCTCGAGCTGAGCGGCCGGTCGCTGGTGGTGGCCGGGGCGGACGACATGATCACGCCGCCGGCGATGTCGCGCGAGCTGGCCGCGGCGATCCCCCGCGCGCGCCTCGAGCTGCTGCCGCGAGCCGGCCACCAGCTGTTCCTCGAGCGCCCCGACGCGACCGCCCGCGCGATCCTCGGAGCCCTGGCGGGCATCATCGGAGAGTAACGTCGCCGAGACCCACCGAGCTGGTCAGCGCGCCGGGGGCAGGACCTCGAGCTCGAGCACCGGCGGCCCGTCCGAGCGACGCCCGAGGCTCGCCGCCTCGAGCTGACCGCTGACCATCGAGCCACCGCTGGTGCGCAGCCGCACCCAGGCACCGGACTGGAGGAACTCGAGCGGCGCGCGCAGCCGCACCCCGCTGTCGGTGTCGATCGCCTGAACCCGCAGCGCGGCGGGCAGACCCTCGAGCCAGAGCGTCGCCATCTGGCTCGTGGTCCGGTCCTCGGTGGCCCCATCCTCGGCCATGAAGGGCGGTACGCTGGCGAACTCCACCTCGCCCGACTTGCACCGGCGGCGATCGCGAGCGATGGCGCCCTCGGCGCCCTCGAGCAACGCCACCGCGGTGACCCCATCCTCGGGCCACGACGCGACACCGATGGCGACGTCCGCGTCGATCGACTGGTCGAGGGAGCGCCGCAGCCGGGCCACCACCGCGGCGCAGCTGCGGTAGGTGGTGCCCGGCAGGATCAGACCCAGGCAGCCCGGCGCGAGCAGGCAGCAGGCATCGTAGGGGCGTAGCCGCTCGCGGACCACCGCCGTCGCTTGCTGGCGGTCGATCTCCCCCGTCGCCGCGATCTCGATCAACACCACCGAGACCGAGCCGAGCCCACGGTGACCGCGGTTGACCTCACGCTCGAGCTCGGTGAAGAACCGTTGGCGGCCTTCGACGGTGACGGGGCCGGCCAGTGCGGAGAGGGTGTCCGGGTCGTTGGTGGCGAGGGCCGCCCAGCGCATCCCGGCCTCGGGCAGCTTGGTCTCGGTGGACGCGTCGTCCCGGAAGGCCTCCTGGTTGGACTCGATCACGCCCGCGGCCGGCGCCTGCTGGTTGCCGAGCTTGATCCAAGCGTCCGGAGGCTCGGTGTCCTCGAAGTCGCCGAAGCCAAAGACCTGACGCTCCTCCTGGCAGTAGGCCCGGGCGTAGGCGATCAGCCGGTCCTCGAGGCTATCGAGCCGGTCGTCGAGACCGGCGAGCCGGTGCAGCTCGGCGGCGGTCTGCAGGCACCAGCTCGCCGAGAGCTCGCTGGCCGCCACCTCGGCACCACCCAGGAGCCAGCCGAGCTTGCCCATCAGCGGCTCGCTGGTGTCCTCGCCATCCATCACCAGGCGGCAGAGCAGCGCGTCGACGTCCGCGCCCCGGCGCGCGACGAACCCAACGCCCTGGCCTTCGGCCGACGCCTGCCAGGCGGTCTGCAGGTAGCGCTCGAGCCGCTCCACCAGCGCGTCCTCGATGGCGAGATGCAGCCGGGTGAAGCTGCGGCGGCCAGCGCCCGAGGTGTCACGATTGCCCATCTCAACCTCCGAGGACTGCTTGATCGAGCTACTTGACCGCGCGGGTAGCCTTGTGCAGCCAGCGGGTCTCGGCCTTGTCGAGGTAGCGGCTCAGGGTCTCGCGCACGCGCTTGTGGTAGGCGTTGAGCCAGCGACGATCGGCCGGATCGAGGAGCTTCGGCTCCACCAGCCGGGTGTCGATCGGACAGAGGGTCAGCTCGGCGAAGCGCAAGAAGGTCCGGCTGCCGCGGCTGAGCTGGTCGTCCTTGACCACCTCGACCAGATTCTCGATCCGGATCCCGTACTTGCCCTCGTGGTAATAGCCCGGCTCGTTGCTGAGCACGTTGCCCACCGCGAGCGGCACGCCGGTGCACCGGGTCGGGCTGATCGCCTGGGGGCCCTCGTGCACATTGAGGTAGCAGCCGACGCCGTGGCCGGTACCGTGGGCGTACTCGAGGCCGACCTCCCACAGCGCCTTGCGGGCGAGGACGTCGAGCTGGCGACCGGCGGTGCCCTCGGGGAAGCGCGCGAGGGACAGGGCGATGTGGCCCTTGAGCACCCGGGTGAACCGGTCGCGCTGCTTGCTGCTCGCCTTGGTCCCGAGCAGCACGGTGCGGGTGATGTCGGTGGTGCCGTCGAGGTACTGGCCGCCGGAGTCGATCAGGAACAACCCCTTCGGCCGCAGCCTGCTGCTCGAGCGCTCGGTCACCGCGTAGTGGACGATCGCCCCGTGGCCCGCGTAGCCCGAGATCGTCTCGAAGCTGTCGCCGCGGTAGCGGTCGCCAGCGGCGCGGAGCTCGGTCAAGCGCCGGGCCGCCGACAGCTCGGTGACCTTCTTGCCGGCCTCGACCCGGTGTTCCAGCTCACAGAGGAAGCGCACCATCGCGACGCCGTCACGCACGTGGGCCTGGCGGATCCCCGCCAGCTCGGTCGGGTTCTTGGCCGCCTTCATCTTCCAGATCGGCGAGGTGGTCTCGATCCGCTGGCAGTCGCCGAGCTTCTCGAGAACCCAGGCGTTGACCGTGCCCGCATCGACCCAGACCGAAGCGGTCTTGGCCCGGGAGACCCGCTGGAGCTCGCCACCAAAGCGATCGTAGCCCCGGATCCGCACGGTGCGCGACAGCGCCCGGCGGAGCTGCGGCGTGACCTTCTTCGGGTCGCAGAAGAGCTGAGCCCCGCGCGTGGTGACCAGCGCGTAGCTGATCGCCACCGGGTTGTAGGGCACGTCAGCGCTGCGGATGTTGAACAGCCAGGCGATACAGTCGAGCGCGGTCAGCACGTGGGCTGTGGCTCCCGCCGCGCTCATCTCCTTGCGCAGGCGCTTGAGCTTGGCGCCCACCGTCGACCCGGCGAGCTTGGTCGGGTAGACCTCGATCGGCGCGGGAGGCGGCGCGGGCCGAGCGCGCCAGATGGCGTCGACCAGGTTCCGCTCGAGCAGCTTGAGCTTGATGCCCTTGGCGCCGAGCGCCTGCTGCAGCTCCGCCAGCAGCGCGCGAGACAGCAGCCGCGGATCGACGCCGAGGGACTGGCCCTTCTTCAGCGTGGTCGAGACCCAGGCGGCGATGCTCGGCGTACCCTTGACCCCCTGCTTCTGCAGCGTGATGCCGGTGCCGACGAGCTGCTGGCTGGCCTGGAGGAAGTAGCGGCCGTCGGTCCAGAGCCCCGCCGTGCGCTCGGCCACCACCAGATCCCCCGCCGAACCGGTGAAGCCGCTGGCCCACTGCCGACGCTGCCAGCACTCGGGCACGTACTCGCTCTGGTGAGGGTCGGTGCTCGGTACCAGGTAGGCCGCGACGCCGGCCTTCTTCATCTGGGCTCTCAGCCGCTTGAGCTTCTCGGGCACGTTGATCGACATTCGCAGGTCCTCGCAGTCTTCTCGGTCGGCGCCACGACGACAGCGGCCGGGCGTCAGCAATACAGACGAGCCGGTATCCTAGCGCCGCCACGGCCCGAGACGGAAGCGGCTTTTCGTCGATGCCGGTAGAGCCCAGGGCGAGATGATCGGCGACAATCAGACCAGAACAACCTCGGTGCCGCCGCCGTAGACGCTGATGGCCATCCCTCCAGCGAGAGGATCGCAAGCAGATGAGGAGCCGCGCCCAGCGCCGCCATAACCCGCCGCCCGGCGACCCGACACCCGCGGCCAGCAACGAGCTCGACCCGGGCGTCACGGTCGACGTGGTCACCAACCTCGACGCGGTCGACCCCGACTGCTGGGACGCCCTGACCGGCGACCACGATCCGTTTGTCGAGCACCGCTTCCTCTCGTTGCTCGAGCAGACCGGCTGCGTCGGCGGCGCGACGGGCTGGCTGCCCTGCCACGTGATCGCCCGGCGCGGCGGGCG
The DNA here is from genome assembly GCA_030591195.1 of Pseudomonadota bacterium. Next base: position 8,847 of record JAUVBO010000014.1, on the reverse strand, counting down.
GCTGGTCGGCGCGGTGCCGCTCTACCTCAAGGAACACAGCTTCGGCGAGTACATCTTCGACTGGGGCTGGGCCGAGGCGGCCGCTGCCTCGGGGCTCGACTACTACCCCAAGCTGGTCTCGGCGGTGCCGTTCACCCCGGCGACGGGCCGCCGGCTGCTGCTGGCGCCGGAGCTACCGGCGGCCGAGGCCACCACGGTGCGCGGGGCGCTGATCGGCGGTGTCGAGGCGCTCGCCCGCCAGACCGACGCCTCGTCGATCCACTGGCTGTTCGTCACCGAGCAGGAGCAGGCCCAGCTCGCCGACGAGCACGGGCTGATCCCCAGGCTGACCCACCAGTACCACTGGCTCAACCGCGGCTACCGCGACTTCGACGACTACCTGGCCCGCTTTCGCGCGACCGCGCGCAAGAACGTCCGCCGCGAGCGCCGGCTGGCGGCGAGCCACGGCCTGACCCTGCAAACCCTCCGCGGGCCCGAGCTCGACCGCAGCGGCTGGCGCGGCCTCTACCGCTTCTATCGCGACACGAGCGCGCGCAAGTGGGGCCAGGCCTACCTCAACCGTGACTTCTTCGAGGGCGTCCGCGAGCGACTGGCTGATCGCGTGGTCTCGACCCTCGCCCGGGCGGTCGACGGCGAGCCGGTGGCTGGCACCCTCGGCTTCGTCAAGGGCACCCGGCTCTACGGCCGCTACTGGGGCACGATGGCCCGCGACCTCGCAGGACTGCACTTCGAGCTCTGCTACCACCGGCCGATCGAGCTCTGCATCGAGCAAGGCTGGACGCGCTTCGAGGCGGGGGCCCAGGGATCCCACAAGATCAAGCGCGGCCTGATGCCGGCGCCAACCTACAGCGCCCACTGGCTGCGCCACCCGGGCCTCGCCCGGGCAGTGAATCAGGCCGTCGCGCGCGAGAGCCGGCTGCTACGGCGCGAGCTCGAGGCCGCGCCGGGCCATGGGCCCTTCAAGCGCCAGTGACCGCCTCCGGCTCGTCGGCCGCACCGGCCTCTTCCGGCTCTCCCGCCTCGGGCTTGGCCGGCGCCTCGCGCCCGTCGAAGGCGAAGGTCAGCTCGTCACCCTCGGCGCCGACGACGACCTTGCCGCCGTGCTCGAGCTCGCCGAAGAGCAGCTCGTTGCTGAGGTGACGCTTGATCCGCTGATGGATCACCCGGGCGAGGGGCCGGGCGCCAAACTGGGGATCGAAGCCCTCCCGGGCGAGCAGCGTGCGGGCGTCGTCGGTCAGCTCGATGCTCGCCTTGCGCTCGGCGAGCTGGGTGGCGAGCTCCTTGATGAACTTGTCGACGATCAGCTTCATCACCCCGGGTGACAGGGGTGAGAAGTGAATCCGGGCGTCGAGCCGGTTGCGGAACTCCGGGCTGAACATCCGCCGGTACTCCTCGTCTTCCCGGCCGAGGTCGCTGTTGGCGAAGCCCACCGCGCGCTTCTCGAGCTCTCGCGAGCCGACGTTGCTGGTCATCAGCAGGATCACGTGGCGGAAGTCGGCCTTCTTGCCGTTGTTGTCGGTCAGCGTGCCGTGGTCCATCACCTGCAACAGCAGGTTGAACACGTCGGGGTGGGCCTTCTCGATCTCGTCGAGCAGCAGCACCGCATGGGGTGTCTTGCGGATCGCGTCGGTGAGCATCCCGCCCTGGTCGAATCCAACGTAGCCGGGAGGGGCGCCGATCAGCCGCGAGACCGTATGGCGCTCCATGTACTCGCTCATGTCAAAGCGAATGAACTGGAGGTCGAGGGTCGTCGCCAGCTGCTTGGCGGTCTCGGTCTTGCCCACGCCCGTGGGGCCGGTGAGCAGGTAGGATCCCACCGGCTTGTCGGGCGCGCCGAGGCCGGCCCGGGACATCTTCACCGCCGCGGAGAGCTGCTCGAGCGCACCTTCCTGGCCGAAGACGCCCTCCCGCAGCTCACCCTCGAGGGCCAGCAACCGCTCGCGATCGCCGCGGCTGACCCGCTTCGGCGGGATCTGGGCCATGGTGGCGAGAATGTTCTCCACCTCGCGGGCGCTGATTCGACCGCCCTTGCGGCCGGCGAGCCGGGCCGCCGCGCCCGCCTCGTCGAGCAGGTCGATCGCCTTGTCCGGCAGCCGCCGCTCGTGCAGGTAGCGGTGGGACATCTCGGCGGCGGTCTTCAGCGCGGTCTTGGTGTAGGTGATCTCGTGGAACGCCTCGTAGCGCGAGCGCAAGCCCTCGAGGATCTTGGTCGTGTCATCGACGCTCGGCTCCTCGACGACGATCTGCTGGAAGCGACGCATCAGCGCCCGGTCACGCTCGAGGTGCTGACGAAACTCCTCGTGGGTCGACGAGCCGATGCAGCGCAGCTCGCCGCTGGCCAGCGCCGGCTTGAGCAGATTCGATGCGTCAAGGGTGCCCCCCGAGGCGGCTCCGGCGCCGATCACCGTATGCATCTCGTCGATGAAGAGGATCGCGTTTTCCTGGGCCTCGAGGGCCTTGAAGACGGCCTTCATCCGGTTCTCGAAGTCGCCGCGGTAGCGGGTCCCCGCGAGCAACGCCCCCATGTCGAGGGCGTAGATCACCGCCCCCTCGAGCATCTCCGGCACCTTCTTGTCGTGGATCTTCAGCGCCAGCCCCTCGGCGAGCGCCGTCTTGCCGACGCCCGAGTCCCCGATCAGCAGCGGGTTGTTCTTCCGCCGCCGGGCGAGGATGTGGAGCATCCGCTGGATCTCCTTCTGGCGCCCGATCAGCGGGTCGATCTTGCCCTCGGCTGCCCGCTGGGCGAGGTTGGTCGCGTAGGCCTCGAGCGGGTCAGCGCCGGCCGCCCGGTCGTCGTCCTCGTCCTCGTCGCCCTCGCCCGCGGGAACCCCGCAGGCCGGCGCGCCGAGCGGCCCGCCGCCCTTTGAGACGCCAGGCCCCGCCCTCGACACCCCGTGGGAGATGTAGCTCACCAGGTCGAGGCGACTGACCCCCTCTTCCTGCAGGTAATGCACCGCCCACGAGTCCGGCTCGGCGTACATCGCGACGAGCACGTTGTGGCCAAAGACCTGCTCGCGACCAGCCCCCTCGACGTGGTTCGCCGCCCGGGAGAGCACGCGCTGGAAGGCGAGCGTCGGCTGCGGTGCCTCGCGCTTCGGCTCGGGCAGGACCTCGACGTGGTCGGTGAGGTAGCGGTCGAGCTTCTTCTTCAGTCGCTTGACGTTGCCACCACACTGCTGGATCGTCGTCGCGCAGTCGTTGTCGTGGATCAGGGCGAAGAGCAGGTGCTCGAGCGTCACGTACTCGTGACCGCGGTTGGCGGCCTCGTTGATCGCGACGGTGATCGATATCTGGAGATCAGGGCTGAGTTTCATCTGACCGACCACGCTGCCCGAGACCGTCCGGGCATGCAAGAAAACGTCTGTTTTTGCGCACCCTGAAGCTACGTCGACCCGCTCACTCCGGTTCCATGCTGCACATCAGCGGGTGCCCCTGCTCGCGGGCGAGCTCCATGGTCTGGTTGACCTTGGTCTCGGCGATATCGTGGGGGTAGACGCCACAAACCCCCTGACCCCTGGTGTGGACGTGGAGCATGACCTGGGTCGCCTCGGTGCGCGTCCTGTTGAACAGCTCCATCAGCACGAAGACCACAAACTCCATCGTCGTGTAGTCGTCGTTGTGCAGCAGCACCCGATAGAGCTTCGGCTTCTTGGTGGTCGTGCGCTCCTTGACGTCAAGCGCCTCGTCCCTGTCGTGCCGGGTCTTCTTGTCGCTCATGACGTTCCCTATCATGGCACAAAACACGAGCATGAAGAGACCCGGGCCCGTTGGTGGCATCCAAAAGCGCGAGCGCCGGTGGGACGGCTTGGCTAGCGGCGGGAATAGGACGGAGAGACGGGCCGGACGAAGCGGGCCGGACGGCGGCGCCGGGTCGGCGACCAGCGGCGGATCTTCCGCCCCAGCCGGCTGACGATCAGGTGGGGCACGAGCACGACGAAGACCCCAGCGAGCAGCAGGTTGACCCCGAAAAAGGACCCCACCAGACGGAACAACGAATCATCGCGCTCGGCTCGGCTCACCGTTGGCTTCTCCCGTTGCTTGGCGTGCATCACCACGGGTGATACGGCAACGCGCCGGTGACCTTCTCGCCGCGGGGCCGATCCCCTCCATCGGCGCCGGCGGCCGCGGCATCCGCCTGAAAGCAAAGCCTTTCCGCTCCCGCATTTTCTGGTGACCACGGCGTGCGCTCCTCTATAATCGCGTCGGACCCTTTCCCCGTGAGCTGCTCGTGAGCAAGCCCCAGGCAGGCGTGATCACTTCGAATCGCCGCGTCCAGCGGCACCTGACGCGTTCGCTGGCCTCCGCGGGATGGGAGGTTCACGCCTGCGCCTTCGACCGCGAACAGCTGGCGCTCGACCTCGAGCAAGAACGGCGCCTCTACCTCCTCGACGGCGACGAGCAGCTCGGCGACCTCCACTGGGCCCTGGACACCATCGGCGAGCGACACCCCAGAGCCAAGACTCTGCTGCTGTCGCCCCGGGCGAGCGGGAGCAAGGGACTCGAGCTGCTGTCGACCGCTGGGCTCTGCAACTTCGTCGGACGCCACGGCCTCGACGGGACCCAGGACCTGATCGACGAGGACGAGCTGATCGTCACCTGCCAGAAGCTGATCAGCGACGACATCTTCGGCCTCGACAAGTACCTCTCCACCTGGGGCACGCAGCTGCACCGCGTTCGGATCCAGTCGACCGACGAAAAGATCGCGGCGATACAAGCGCTCGAGAGGTTCCTCGCGCGCAGCGACTGCCATCGCGACATCAGGCCGCTGATCACGCGGGTCAGCGACGAGCTGGTGATCAACGCCCTGTTCAACGCCCCGCGCGATCCAGCGGGCAGGCCGAGGTACATCGACCACGACCGCCGCAAGCCCCTCGCCGTCGAGCCGCAGGAGGCGGTGGACTTCTGCTTTGCCTGCGACGGCTGCCACGTCGGCATCTCGGTGGCCGATTCGTTCGGTGCCATCAGCCGCCAGGACCTGATCAGCAACCTCGAGCGCGGCCACCGCCGCAGCCACGGCATGGCCGACGCGTCGGACGCCGAGTCGGACCTCGGGCTCTACCTGATCTTCAACTCGATCACCCAGCTGGCGGTCAACCTCACGCCCGGCGAGCGGACCGAGGCGATCGCGCTGTTCTACGTCCGCGGCGGCCACCAGGCGTTCAACTCCTCCGGCCGCTCGTTCAACATCTTCTCGGTCTGAGCACACAAGGGGACGCTTCGCCAGCCCCCCCTCGCCGGAAGAGGCGTGTCTTTCCCGGCCTCACCCTTGATCGTGACTACCCGCGCTTGCCCACCACCACCGTGGCCGGGCGGAGGATCTCCGGGTCGACGTCGGCGCGGTCGAGGGTGTAGCCCGCGCGCAAGACCTCGATCACCTGTCCGTCCTGCTCCGGGTCGGTCACCGAGACCAAGCTCACGGCCTCGTGGAGCGCCGGATCGAAGCGCTGACCCCGAGCGCTCATCCGCCGCACGCCAAAGCGCTCGAGGGTCCCGGCGAACCGGCGATGGACCATCTCCACCCCGCCCACGACGTCGAGGCTGCGGTCGGTGGCGCGGGCCGAAACGAGGGCCCGGTCGAGGTCGTCGAGCACGTCGACGAAGGCGAGCAGGATCTCGCCTCGCCGGCGCCCTAGCTCCACCTCGGCCTCCCGTGCGAGCCGCCGCTTGGCCGCCTCGACCTCGTCGTTCGCCCGGTCGGTGCGCTCCTCTGCCGCGGCCAGCGCCGCCTCCTTGCGCCCGATGATCCGGGTCAACTCGAGCACCTCGACCTCGAGCTCCTCGACGTACTTGCCGGCGCCCGCCTCGCCGGCGGCTTGCTGGTCAGCCTGCTGCATGCTCGCCTCGAGCTCGGCAGCCGCGGCCACTGCGTCGAAGGGTCGCTGCTCGTCGGAGCTGATCGGCGAATCGGAGCTGTCGCTTGGATCACGGTTATTCATCGGACACCAGTGTAACCTCGGAGGCCGTGCTTCCGCCACCGGCGCTGCCGAGCCACGACGCGCGTTGAAAGCGCCGACAAAGGGTGCGAACCTCGTGGGGATGGTGAACGAATCGGCCGAGCGTGGCGTCGACCTGCCCGGGGTCTGCGACGAGTGCGGCACCGAGCTTGGCGGCGCCCAGACATTCTGCCGCGAGTGCGGGGCAGCGCTGTCCGATCCGCTGATCGGCACCGTGCTCGAGGATCGCTACGAGGTCGTCCGCCGCCTCGGCGCCGGCGCCATGGGCACGGTCTACGAGGTTCGCCACCTGCGGCTGAGCAAGCGCTTCGCGATGAAGATCATCCGCGGCGAGCTCGGCCAGGAGCCAGCGTTCGCCGCGCGCTTCGAGCAGGAGGCGCTGTCGACCAGCAAGCTCGAGCACCCGAACTGCATCGCGGTGACCGACTTCGGCCAGACCAGCGACGGGGTGCTCTACCTGGTGATGGAGTTCCTCGAGGGGCGTCCGTTGTCGTCGTGCCTCGACGACGGACCGCTGCCGGTCGGCCAGGCGCTCAGCACCGCGCGGCAGATCCTCCTCGGGCTGCAGCACGCCCACCTGGCGGGCGTGGTCCACCGCGACGTCAAGCCCGAGAACGTGATGGTCCTCGACCTCGACCAACCGGCCGGGGACCGGGTCAAGGTGCTCGACTTCGGCATCGCCAAGCTCCCGCTCGCCCGGGACAGCGACGCCAGCAGTCGCCTGACGGAGGCCGGCGTGGTCTTCGGCACGCCCGAGTACATGGCCCCCGAGCAGGCCCTCGGCTCGGCCGACGTCGACGAGCGCGCCGACATCTACGCCGCCGGGGTGATCCTCTGGATCATGCTCACCGGGCGCCCGCTCTTCACCGCCGACAACAGCGTCGAGCTGCTCCAGACCAAGCTCACCCAGGATCCGCCGCCGCTCGACCGGGTCTGCCCCGGCGTCTTCTCGGCGCGGCTGTCCGGGGTCGCCGCCCGGGCCCTGGCCCGCAACCCGCGCGAGCGCTTTGCCACCGCCGCCGAGTTCCTGGCCGCCCTCGATGCCGTGGCCGACGAGCCCGGCCACGGGCTGGCCACCAGCGACGCGGCGGGCAGCGGCGCCTGGGCCAGCATGCGCGCGACGGTCAGCCGGGCCGGCCGCTGGACCGGCACCGGCGCCAGGACGGTCGGCTCCGCCTATCGCGAGTGGTACCGCGGCGCCACCGACCGGGGCGCGCCGCCAGCGGTGGGCTGGGCCGATCGCCTCCGCGGGCTCACCGCGGCGGGTGCCGGACGCATCGTCCTCGGCAGCTTCGCTGGCGCGCTGGCGACCATCGCCCTGCTGGTCACGTTCGGGCTCTGGCTCGCGCCGGACGGCCTCAGCGACCCGGACCGCGTCAAGGGCGCTGGCACCCTCGCCAGCGGCGACGGGTCCGCGGGGCCTTCGCGGCGGCCTGCGGCGGGCGAGGACGAACTCGACCCGGCGACCGCAAAGCGCCTCGAGACCGCCCGCCAGCTGCTGACGCGCTTCGCCTGTCGCGAAGCGAGCATCGACCTCAAGCGGCTGGTCGCCGCCGAGCCACAGCTCGCCCGGGCGCACTACCTGCTCGGCGCGGTGTTGATCTGCCGCGGCCTGCACCGTGACGGCGGCGCCAGCTACGGCCGGGCGATCGCCCTCGACCCGCGCTACCGCCGCGACCCGCGAGTGCTCGAGGACATCGGGGGCCTGCTGGTGGCACGCCGCAAGAAGTCGCGCCTGCGCGCGGTGGACTTCCTCGAGCGGCGGGTCGGCAAGCCGGCGCTCACGCAGCTGCTCGGCGCCACCACCAGCCGCCACCGCGCGACCCGCGAGAAGGCGCTGGCGGCGGTGATCCGCCTCGGCGCGCCGGGCAAAGTGGACTGGGTCACGGCGCTGCACCTCGAGCTCAAGCAGCTCTCCTGCAAGCGGATCAAGCAACGGCGAACCGTCGAGCGGCTGGCGCAGATCCACGACCCTCGAGTCAGATCGATCCTCAAGCAAGCCCTCCGTGCCCGGGCGGGCATCTTTCGCCACCGCTACCGCTACCGCTGCGTGCGGAAGCAGATCAGGGCCGCGCTCGCGCGCCTCGGCGACGCCGAGGGAAAGTGACGGTCGGAACCCTGTGAATGGACAATAAAAATAGCCCTCTGCTACGAGGCCGGCATGGATGACGCCGCTGTGGATGTGAGGGAGGCGCGCGGGGTCCTCGTGCCGTCCGATCCTGGTGACGACCTCAGCGACCTGATCGAGGCGCTCGACAAGGACTTCCAGCTGGTCCGCTGGAGCCCCGGCGCCGAGTTGCCTGGCGAGCCGGACTGGCCGGTGCTGGTCGATCTGCGCGCCGACGCGCTACCCCACCTTGGTCCGTTGAAGGACAGGCCCAGACCGCTGATCCTGATCGGCGACGGGCAGTTCGTCGATGGTCAGAACGCCGAGGTCTTCGCCCGACTCGGCGGCCACCCGATGGTGCTCGTCTCGATCGACTGGTCGCTCGACTTCACCCTCGAGCTGATCCGTGTCTCCACCGGCAATCTGGCAAGCATCGCCGAACGCTACCAGGCCAAGGTCGACCGCCTGCAGCACGAGCTGGCCGCCGGCGCCGAGGAGCGCGGCCTCGAGCTGGCCGTCAAGGAGAGCCAGATCGCCCGCTACCGGGAGTTCAAGACCGGGGTGGTCAAGGCCCTCGGCAACTCCGGCAGCGGACACATCGGCGAGCTGCTGCGCCACGCGCGGACCTTGATCGAACAGGTCGCGGCCAGCGACGGCGAGCCAGCGACCAAGGAGATCGAGGCGCTCACCCGTAGCGCCGAGCACATCGAGCGGGTGCTCGGCCACGACTTCTGGACCCGGGCGGAGGAGGCCCTGCGCGGCCGGAGCATCCTCGTCGTCTCCAGC
>JAUVBO010000497.1 GCA_030591195.1 Pseudomonadota bacterium | reverse complement strand
GGGGTGTGGCCGGCACAGGCACCGGGCGACGGCCGTTCCAGATCACCAACGCGACGACCGCGGGGATCGGCAGCAGGGCGAGGAACTTCAGCAGCGGCGCAGACACCCGGTCATGGTAGAGGCCCCGACGCCCGCGCGAAAGGGTGAAATCACCGACGCCGACGCCGGCCGAGCAGGCCAACCAGCGCCAGCAGCAGGATCGGCCAGGACCGCTTCAAGCTCGCCCCGCCGGCGCGACAGTCGCACCCGCCCCCGACCCGGTCGATCCCGTGGTCGGGCCAGGGCTGGCAGGTTCCGCCGATGCAGTAGGTGCCGTCCTGGCACGCGACGTTGTCACACGGATCGATGCAGTCGATGGTGCGGTCGGGCGTGCAGAGCGGCAGGCAGTCGGCGTCCTGGTCCTGGGTCAACCCCTCGGGGCAGCAGCCGTCGGCCAGGGTCGCATCGGGCCCCAGCGGCTCGCTGGCGCAGTGGGAGGCGCAGAGCGCGCCGCTGACCTCGTCGCTGGTACACGGATCGCCGTCGTCGCAGTCGGTGGGACAGGCGCCGGGCTGTCCCGCGAGGATCGCGACGTCGCAGCTCTCCCCCGGCTCGACCTGGCCGTCGCCGCACTTCTCCAGCGCCGGGCAGTCGCTGTCGTCGAGGTGCGTCGCGCCGACAGGGCAGCAGCCATCGCCCGGCTTGGCCACGGCTTGGGGCAGGTGGTCGCAGCGCTGTCGGCAGGCCTGGCCGACCAGCGAGTCCACCGTGCACGAGTCACCGTCGTCGCAGCTGGCAGTCGGACAGGCACCGGGTTGCCCCGCGGAGATCTTGGTGTCGCACAGCTCCCCGGGATCGAGCGCGCCGTTGCCACAGCAGGAGATCGCGGCGGCGATCTTCTTCAGCGCCGCCGCAAGCTGGATCAGATCGTCGGCCTGGTGGTAGTCGCCAGTGCCGCCGGCGGCCGCCACGTCGGCGAGCGCCACGGTGTCGACCTTGTCGCCAAAGCCGACGACGAAGGTCTTGATGCCGCTCTGGGCCAGCTGCTGCGCCGCCGACGACGCCGAGAAGGCTCCGCCGATGGGGCCGCCGCACTGACCGTCAGCCGCGCAGGTCTGCCCGAATGGGCAGCCGTAGTGGGCAACGCACTGGGAAGACCAGGTTCCGCTCGAGAGGCAAAACTGCCAGCCACAACCGCCGCAGCGGCGCTTGTTCGAGCCACTTTCCCAGGCGCAGCTCCCTGGCTGACTGGTCGGCTTCGGCTCGTCGACGCAGGTCTCCATGCCGTCGGTCACCAGCAACACGTAGCGGGGACGGTCGGTCTTGCCCGCGAAGTACGCGCCCGCCGCGTCGAGCGAGGCGGTGATCGGCGTGTTGCCCTCCGGAAAGGTGCTGTTGAGCAATCCCTTGATGCTCGCCGTCGTTCCCGACGCCGGCGCCACGTTGACCGCAGCCTCGCTGCAGTGGGTCACGTGGGGCCAGCGCGGAAAGAGCGAGAGGCCGAAGCGCAGCTCGCCAGCGAAGTCGGCGAGCACGCCCTCGATCGCCTTCTTCGCCACCTCCGCCTTGCTCTGATCGCCGACGGCCTCCTTCATGCTCCCCGACCGGTCGAGCAGCAGCATCACCTCGGGGACCGCACCGCACTGGGCCTCGGCGCGGGCCGATGGTGAGATGCACGCCACCACCAGGGCCGTGACCAGGAACGAGACGCCAACCAACCACTGCCGATCACCGCGATTCATGATCTGCCTCCTTGACGGTGAACGGTTAGCAAGCAGCGTGCCGAGTTGGTCTCACCTCACCGCGATTCACCGCTAAGAATGTGTGCAAGAGGGGTTTGGCACTTGCTGCCTGTGACGGAAGTGGCAGCAACCAGTGGTTCAACGGCGCCTACCGCTGATCCTCCGGCTGATCCGTCGCCTTGCGCTCTTCGGCGCTGGCCGCCGCGCGGCCGGCCTTCGACGCGGAACCAGCCGCGGCGCCAGGACGATCCCTCCGCATCGCCAACGGCCGCGCCGCAGCGACAGCGCTCCGCGCCGCGCGCCGCGGAGCCCCGAGTTCTGCTCGGCGGCGCCAGGGATGGTGGTCGAGGTGTCCTTGTTCCACATCGACGAGGTCCCGCTGAAGTTCGTCCCCCAGTGGTGGCCAGCGAAGGCGATCCCGGGCCAGGTGGCGGCGACGCAGACCTGCTGGCCGGGCGCGAGGCCGAGCTTGTCCTTGAGCGCCTTGAGCCCAACGGTGAAGGTCCCGGTCCCGGGCCCCTCCTTCATCTCGAACTTCTTCAGCTCCAGGCCACCGCGCACGGCATCCGACTTGTGGGCCGGGTGTTGGCTGTGGGCGTAGAACTCGACCTTCTCGGGCGAGCCGTTGTGTTGCCAGGCCACCTTCAGCTCGAGCTTGTCGCCGGCGAGCTGAGCGCCGACCACGCGGAAGGTCGAGCGGTTGTCTGCCGACGCTCGACCGCCCAGCGCGAGCAACCCGATCGAAGCGCCAGCGAGCAGCAGGTAGCGCATGAGCACCCCATTTCTCGATCGAGCACTTGACGGTGGTGAAGCCGACGCCGAGCGACAGGGCGTCCGGGGCGCCATCACCGTCGGTGTCGACATCCGGCGCCAGGGCGCTCCCGATCAGGCCGGACTTGAGGTCGGAGACCTCGATCTTGCCGTTCTGGTCGGCATCGAGCACCTGCAGCATCGTGTCCTTGTTCTTCTGGCTGATGTTGGGATCGGCGAGGGCCTCGGTGATCAGGTCGACCACGCCGGGAAGCACCTTCGAGTCGAGATCGGTCTTCGCCATCGCCCCGGCGAGCACGCCGTCGGTCAGCCCATCGGCCGAGACCTGGGCCTTGACCACCGCCTTGGCCAACGGGACCACCACCATCTTGGTGCCGAGGGGCAGCGGAATCAGCAGCGTCCCGGGACCGGCCTCGAGCTTGCCGGCGGCGATCGCGCCGGTCAGCGTGGCGTCGCTCGGGCTGCTGGCGGCGATCTTGAGCACGGCCGACCCGCTGAAGTTGTTGGCGGCGTCCCCGTCGGTGTCCTCGCCGAGGTGTGCACGGATCGTCACGTCGCTGTCGGTGGTCAGGTCCGACCCGAGGAGCTCCATCAGGACCAGCAGGTTGCCCTGGTCCAGCTCGCGGTCGATCTCGGGCTGGAGATCCATCCCGAAGGAGGCCACCGCCAGGAGCAGCGCGCCGAACTGGTTCTTCGCCCCGCTGCCGTCGAGGTCCACCGCGTACTCGCCGACCGCGGTGGGCAAGCTCATCGTCTCGAGCACGCTCTGGAGCAACGGCTCCTCCGGGGGCGGCGGGGTGGTTCCGCTGTCCGCCACCGGGAGGGTCCCGCTGTCGACCGCCGGTGCGATGCCCGTGTCGGCCGCGGGCGTGACGCCGGAATCCGACGCAGCCCCATCGGAGCTAGAGCCGCAGCCCGCGGCGAGTAACCCAATGACAATAGCGGACATAGCGATGCGGGGTCGGCGGAACATCAACGTCTCCTTGCGCGGGTGTGCACCTGGAGGATCCAAGAAATGTGCCGCACCGAGGGCTAAGGTTCTTTCCGCCCGTCGCGGTGACGTACCGGGGCCCCGTCCGCTCGACCACTGCGGGTCGACTCGGGTAGATTGAAGCGACGATGAATGCGATCCAGGTCGACGTGGTGGTGGTCGGCGCCGGCAGTGCCGGCGCGGCCACTGCGCTGCACTGCGCCCGCCGCGGCCTCGGCGTCGCGGTCTGCGAGCAGCGTGCCCTCGAGGCGGCCGGGGCAAGCTGGGTCAACGCGGTGCCCTCCTGGACCTTCGAGCGGGCTGGGATCGCCCTGCCGACGGGCGAGGAGCTGATCGGCCCTGTCGGCACGGTGCACCTGACCGCCGGCGAGGCGCGCCTGACGATCCCTGGCGCTGGGGTGCTCGAGGTCGACATGCGCCAGCTGGTCGCCCGCCTGCAGCGCCAGGCACGAGCGGCCGGAGCGGCCTTCTACGCCGACTGCAGCGTCAGGGGCTGGGATGGCCGCCGGCTGCAGACCAACGACAGACGGACCTTCGCACCACGGTGGGTGGTCGACGCCTCGGGCCCTGGCGGGCTCAACCTGCTCGGCCGGCCACCGCGCGCGGCCGCGGACCTCTGCAGCGCTGCCCAGCAAGTGCGACGGGTCCGGAGCACCGGAGGCGCCGCAGACTTCTTCGCCCGACGTGGGGTTCCCCCCGGCGAGGCCTTCTCGGTCGTCGGCCTCACCGGCGGATTCTCGACCCTCGGCGTGCACTGTGAGGGCGG
>JAUVBO010000559.1 GCA_030591195.1 Pseudomonadota bacterium | reverse complement strand
CCCGGTGTTACCAAAGGCGTTTCCTGCTCTTGACAAGGGACGAAGGCCTGGGGCAAATTGTCGCCAGCCTGGGCAGGCTGGCTGACTGATTAATAGAAATTTTCTATATGCCGGCCGGCGAGATTTATTTAGCACCTTGCTGGTCCTAATCCTCGGCACAGTCCATGATCTACGTTCCGGCCCGCGAATCGAGGCCAGCAACGACGCGAAGGGAGCCGTCGATGACAGTCGTTTCCCCGATGCTCGAGCTCACCGAGGTGATCCTGGAGGTGGGCGGCGAGGACCTGCAGCGCTGCATGCAGTGCGGCACCTGCACCGGGGTCTGCCCGTGGCCCGACGTGCGGGATTTCTCGCCCCGCTCGGTGATCCGCGAGGTCTCCCTCGGCTTCGAAGGCTACGAGCAGGAGGCGCTCTGGAACTGCGTCACCTGCAACGCCTGCGTGCTCCGCTGCCCCCGGGGGATCGACATCATCGACGTGATGCGCGCGGCGCGGGCGGTGATGCTCGAGGCCGGCAGCGGCCCCGAGAGCTACCGGGCCCCGCTGGCGAGCCTGCGCTCGGACGGAAACCCGTGGTCGGGCGATCGATCCGAGCGGACCGCGTGGGCCGAGGGTCTCGACCTGCCGGCGTTCGACGGCGAGCAGGACTACCTCTATTTCACCTGCTGCACCCAGGCCTTCGACCCGCGCAACAAAAAGGTCGCCCGAGCCCTCGTCGGGCTGCTGCAGCAGGCTGGCGTCAGCTTCGGCGTGCTCGACGAGGCCGAGAGTTGCTGCGGCGACCAGGCCCGCAAGGTCGGCGCCCTGGACGTCTATGGGGAGCTGGCCGCGAGCAACATCGAGCTCTGGCGCGAGCGTGGCGTCAAGCGCACCATCGTCTCCTCGCCCCACTGCATGCAGGTGGTCAACCTCGAGTACAAAAAGGAGCTCGAGCAGGTCGAGGCGATTCACTACACCCAGCTCCTCGCCCGGCTGATCGACGAGGGCAAGCTGACGCCCGAGGCGCCGGTTGACCTGACAGTGACCTACCACGACCCGTGTTACCTCGGCCGCCACGCCGGCGAGTACGAGGCCCCGCGCAAGGTCCTGGCGGCGATCCCGGGGCTCGAGCTGAAGGAGATGCCGCGCAACCGCGATGCCAGCCTCTGCTGCGGCGGCGGTGGCGGCGGGATGTGGATGGACCTGCCCGCCGAGGAGCGTTTTGCGGTGATCCGCGTGCGCGAGGCCCAGGCCGTTGGCGTTCAGGTCATCGCCACCGCCTGTCCCTACTGCACCTCGATGTTTGAAGACGCGATCAAGGTCCTCGATCTCGAGGAGACGCTCGCGGTCAAGGACGTCGCCGAGCTCCTCAGCGAATCGATCAACGCCTGAGCAGGAATAGCAGCACGATGAGCGAACGGATCGGCTTCTTCATCTGTCACTGTGGCATCAACATTGCGTCCAAGGTGCGCTGCGACGAGGTCGCCGAGCGGATCGGCAAGCTCGCCGGCGTCGAGGTCTCGCGTGACTACCTGTTCATGTGCTCCGACCCGGGGCAGGAGATCATCGAGCAGGACATCGCCGAGCACGGCCTGACCCGGGTGGTGGTCGCCTCTTGCTCGCCACGAATGCACGAGAAAACCTTCCGCAACGCGGTGTCGCGCGCCGGGCTCAACCCCTACCGCGCCTTTCACCACGTCTGCGTGCGCGAGCACGTCTCGTGGGTCCACTTCGACGAGGACCAGGCGACCGAGAAGGCCGTCCAGCTCTGCACCGGCGGCGTCAATCGGGTGGTCGAGCAGACCGACCTCGAGCCGTCGAAGGTCTCGGTGATTCCCAAGACCCTGGTGGTCGGTGGCGGCATCGCCGGGATGCAGGCGGCGCTCGACGTCGCCTCGGCCGGCTACCAGGTCTACCTGGTGGAGAAGCAGCCGACCGTCGGCGGCCACATGCTGCAGTACGACAAGACCTTCCCGACCCTCGACTGCGCTGCCTGTATCGGCACGCCGAAGATGGTCTCGGTCGGCCAGGACCCCAACATCGAGCTGCTGACCTACAGCGAGGTCGAGCAGGTCTCGGGCTTCGTCGGCAACTACCAGGTCAAGGTGCGCAAGAAGGCGCGGTTCGTCACCAGCAAGTGCGCCGGCTGCGGTGACTGTGCCAAGGTCTGCCCGGTGGACAAGCCCAACGAGTGGGACGTCGGCACCAAGCAGCGCAACGCGATCTACCGCTCGTTTCCCCAGGCGGTGCCGGTCGCCTACGTGATCGAGAAGCACGACCGCGCGCCGTGCGGCCAGACCTGCCCGGCGGGGACCAACGTCCAGGGCTATGTCGCGCTCGTCCGCGAGGGCAAGTACCTCGAGGCGACCCAGCTGATCATGGAGAAGCTGCCCTTCCCGGCGACCCTCGGGCGGGTCTGTCCCGCGCCCTGCGAGGTCGAGTGCCGCCGCAAGGAGGTCGACCGGCCGGTCTCGATCCGCAACATCAAGCGCTTCGCTGCGGACAACGTCGACTGGGAGAGCCTGCCGGTCCCGCTCTGCGACAAGAAGGCCCCCGAGCAGAAGACCGCGGTGATCGGCGCCGGGCCGGCGGGGCTCAGCGCGGCCTACTTCCTCGCCCGCCAGGGCTACCCCGTCACCGTCTACGAGGCGCTCGAGGTGGCCGGTGGGATGATGCGCGTCGGCATCCCCGACTACCGGCTGCCGCCCGAGGTGCTCGACCGCGAGCTCGATTACATGAAGCGGCTGGGCGTCGAGCTCGAGCTCTCGACGCCGATCGGCAAGGGCGGCTTGACCGTGGACGACCTGTTCGCGACCGAGGGCTACCGGGCGGTCTACGTGGCGGCGGGGACCCACGGCGACGCCAGGCTGCGGGTCGAGGGTGAGGACGCCGAGGGCGTGATCCCTGGCGTGGCCTTCCTCAAGCGCCACAGCCTGCGCGGCGACGCCACCGTGGGGGAGAAGGTCGTCGTGATCGGCGGCGGCGCGGTGGCGATGGACGTCGCGCGGGTCGCCCGCCGGGTGGGGGGCCAGCAGATCAAGCTCTACTGCCTCGAGCAGCGCGACGAGATGCCCGCGTGGGAGGAGGAGGTCGAGGGCGCACTCGAGGAGGGGATCGAGGTCAACCCCGGCTGGGGCCCCAAGCGCTTCATCGTCGAGGGCGGCAAGGTCAGCGGCGTCGAGCTCAAGCGCTGCACCAGGGTCTTCGCCGTCGACGACGAGGGCCACCGGCGCTTCGCGCCCGAGTACGAGGACGACACCGTCACGGTCGAGTGCGACTGCGCCCTGGTCGCCATCGGTCAGGTGCCCGAGAGCTCGTGGACCGAGGGCGCGCAGCAGCTTCCGATCGGGCAGCGGGGCCATGTCGAGGCCGACCCGGTGACCTTCGCCACCGCGCGCGAGGGGCTGTTCGCCGGTGGCGAGGTCTACACCGGCCCGTCGATCGTCGTTCAAGCTGTCGCCAACGGTCACGAGGCGGCGATCTCGATCGACCGCTTCATGCGGGGCCAGGATCTGCTCGAGGATCGGCCTCAACGGCCGCGGGGCGAGCGCTGGGCGCCGATCCCCGACGATGTGAAGTCCGAGGCCCGGGCCGAGATGCCGAAGACCGGCGTCGACCAGCGCGACGGTTTCGGCGAGGTGGAGACCGGCTTCTCCGAGGCGGAGGCCCGGCGCGAGGCGGCTCGCTGCATCGCCTGCGGCACCTGCTCCGAGTGCGGGCTCTGCCTCGCCGCCTGCAAGGCCGAGGCGATCGATCACACGATGGAGGACGAGGTGGTCGAGCTCGACGTGGGCTCGATCATCATCGCCACCGGCTTTGACGTGATGGACCCGACGCCGCTGCACGAGTACGGCTACGGCAGGTTCCCCAACGTGATGACCAACCTCGAGTTCGAGCGGCTCTCCAACGCCACCGGGCCGACCAGCGGCAAGCTGCTGATGCGCGACCCGGAGGACCGTTACAAGTTCACCGAGCCGCCCGAGAGCGTCGCGATCCTGCACTGCATCGGCAGCCGCGATGT
>JAUVBO010000380.1 GCA_030591195.1 Pseudomonadota bacterium | reverse complement strand
GCCAGGCCGGCGCCCAGGCCGTGGGTCAGAGCGTTGGCGAGCTCCTCTGCGGGGCTGTAGGGCCGTGCTGCCTTCGTAACCAACTGCCGAGCCTCCCCGTATCGGTGGCGCGGATGACCCTACTACGGCTGCAGCGCGGCGCGGACAAAAACCTCGTCATGCTGACCAAACGTTCACATGTTATCTTGATTCTACGTTAGTATAGCCACTGATGGAGCGAACGAGATGCCACGTTGTCCCTGGGCTGCCAAACCACAGATATATATCGATTATCACGATGAAGAGTGGGGTGTGCCGTTGTTCGAGGACCAGCGTCTCTTCGAGTTCCTTACTCTCGAGGCGTTTCAGGCCGGACTCAGCTGGCTGATCATCCTCAACAAGCGCGAGGCGTTTCGACAGGCCTTTTCGGGCTTCGACCCGAAGAAAATCGCCCGCTTCTCCCCGAAGAAGATCGCCGCGCTGCTCGGCGACCCTGGCATCGTCCGCAACCGGCTCAAGGTCGAGGCCGCGGTGACCAACGCCCGCGCCTTCCTCGAGGTCCAGGCCGCCTGCGGCAGCTTCGCCCGCTACATCTGGGGCTTCGTCGACGGCCAGCCGCTCGTCAACCACTTCAGCGAGCTGGCCGCGATCCCGGCCAAGACCTCGCTGGCGACGGCGATCAGCAAGGACCTCAAGCGCCGCGGCTTTCGCTTCGTCGGCCCCACCGTGGTCTATTCCCACATGCAGGCCACCGGCATGGTCAACGACCACCTCGTCGACTGCCCCCGCCACGGCGCGGTCCAGAGGCTGCCCCGGCTCCCCTTGTGAAGCTCGTGTCCCGGCGACGGCTCCGATCAGACCGCGCGCGACCGCTGAATGCTGCAGATCGGAACCGGTTTGCTGGTACCGCTTGAACGGCGGAGGCTGATCCATCAGTATCCAGTGTCTGATTGAGAGGTATCTCCACTGAACCCATCGGAAAACTCGAGTTCCCCAGGGCCAGCGCCCACCGTGCCGTTGGTTCGCGTGGTGCCCTACGCGGTGGCCATCGGCGTGCTATGGACGGTGGTCGTCTGCGTGTCGCTCGGCTGGAACATCGTCCACGAACGGTGGGCGACCCTCGAGGGAGCGCGAACCCAGGCTCGCGTGGGCTTCGCCAAGGACGTCGACTACCGGCGCTGGAACGCCGAGGTGGGGGGCGTCTACGCGCCAGCCGCGGTGACCAAGCCGAACGAGTACCTGCGCACGCCGCGCCGAGACGTGACTACCACCGACGGGACGAAGCTGACGCTGATCAACCCGGCCTATATGACCCGACAGGTGCACGAGATCGCCGCCCGCACCAGCGGGGTGCTCGGTCACATCACCAGCCTCAAGCTGATCCGCCCGCAGAACGCCCCGGACCCCTGGGAAAAGCGAGCGCTCGAGTCCTTCACCGCCGGAAACAAGGAGGCGAGCTCCATCGAGCTGATCAAGGGCACGGCCCACATGCGGCTGATGCGTCCGCTGATCACCGAGCAGGGCTGCTTGGCCTGCCACCAGGAACAGGGCTACAAGGTCGGCGACGTCCGCGGCGGCATCAGCGTCTCGGTGCCGATGGAACCGTTCCGCGCCATCGCGCGGGCTCAGATCCAGGTCCTCTCGGTGGCCCACGGGATGCTGTGGCTGCTCGGGATGCTGGGCCTGGTGTTCGGATCGCGCCGGCTGCTGCGGCAGGTCTCGGCGAGGCAGCAGGCGGAGGCCGGCCAGCAGCGCCTGATCGGCGAGCTGAAGGACGCCCTGGCTCACGTCAAGACCCTCAGCGGCCTGCTGCCGATCTGCGCCTCGTGCAAGAAGGTCCGCGACGACAAGGGGTACTGGGAAACGATCGAGGTCTACATCTCCGAGCGCTCGGAGGCCGAGTTCACCCACAGCATCTGCGCCGACTGCTCGAAGAAGCTCTACCCCACGCTCTTCGGCGACGACGCCCCACCCAAGACCACCGACGAGCGGTAAGATGATCATATTCTTAGCGGTGCGACCGGCACGGATCCTGTAGCAAGGGCCCGTAATGGAGGGACCGGGGATGCAACGCGCTCGCTGGATCTCGCTGAACGTCGTCGGCCTGCTCTGCCTGCTCGCGTCGCCGGCGCTGGCGGAGCAGGGCTACCTCTACCTGGCTACCCTGCCCAGCTCCCTCGGACCGATCGGCCACTCGGTGGCCGGGGTCAAGGCCGACCGGGGCCAGCCGCTGTTCATCCATCAGGTGGGCAACGCCGGCGGGCGGATCCGCAACGTGGTCCGCGGCGGCTTCCCGACCTCGATCGTCGAGGCCCGTGGACACCCGGGGCGCGAGGGGTACGCCACCTTGCGGTTGCCGATCACCGCCGAGCAGGCCCGCCGTGGCGCGACGCGAGCCCGCGAGCTAACCTCCACGCGGGACGGCAAGTACCATGTCCTGAACAACAGCTGCGCCACCGTGGCGGGGCAGGTGCTCGAGGCCGCCGGCCACAAGCCACCGTGGTGGGCCCGGTCGCCGCGCCTGCTCGAGCGCTGGTTCCGCCACCGGGGCGCGCAGCGCCTCGACCGCCCCACCGCCCGGCCCTCGCGGTCGCGGTGGCGCGCGAGGCGCAGAACAGGCAACCGATGAGACGCCACCAGGCCCCGACCCTCGCTGCCGTCCCGGTGGCTGCGCCCGCGCTGCTGCTGCTGGCGCTGATCGCCAGCGGTTGCTCCGACGGCGGCGCCGCGTCACCTGCAGACCTCGGCCAGGCCGACCTCGCCGACCTCACCGACGCCCCGGCGCCGGCCGACGCCTCGCCCGACAGCGAGCCGGTGGCCGTGACGCTGCCGCCGAAGGGCGACGACGGCCACGACGACGTCGGCGCGGCCCTCGGCGCGGGGCAGGCCCGGGCCGGTCGGGTCACCGCCGCCGGCCAGCTGTTGACGGGGATCAAGGTCGAGGGGCGGCTCGGAGACTTCAAGCTCTACAACGGCAAGGTCGCCTTCATCATCGAGGACGCCCGGCCGTCGGACGGCTCGGCGCCCTTCGGCGGCGAGCTGATCGACGCCATGGGCCTCGACCCACGACGCGACAGCGCCTGGGGCGAGATGGTGCTGGCGGTGGGCCCGGGCATCATCGGTCCCACCAGCGTCGGGGTGACGGCCGACGGCAGCGACGGCCAGGCGGCGGTGGTGCGGGTGATCGGCGAGCCGGCCCTGCTGCCCCAGCTCGGGGGCATCGGCGCGGCGCTCGGCGGCGCTCAGCCGGTGGTCATCGTCCAGGAATACCGGCTCGAGCCCGACAGCCACGTGCTCGAGATCCGCTGGCGGGTGTTCAACAAGACCCAGGACAAGCTCGTGGTGCAGCTGACCGCGGTGGGCATCTCGGCCGGTGACGGGTTGCGCTACTTCCTCGACGGCGTCGGCTTCGGCGAGCAACCCGTGGTCGACCGGGCCCACCTGATCCTGGCCGCCGAGGGTCCCACCGGCGACGAGACGCCGATGGCCGGCTACCTGCTGCGGAGCGAGGCCTTGATGAGCCCGCTGGTGGAGTACGAGGGGCTGATGTTGCTCACCGGCGATGCGCTCGAGCTGCCGCCGGCGGGCGAGGAGCAGCGCAGCTTCACGCTGTCGGTAATCGATGGAGATCCCGAGTCGGGGCTGCGGGAGCTGCGTCGGATCACCGGCGAGGCCGAGCCGCCGGCGCTCTCCGGCGCCGTGCGAGACCACACCGGCGAGCCAATCGCTGGCGCCCGCGTCCACGTCACGCAGGCGAGCGCCGCCAAGCCGGAGCAGCCGACCTACGTCACGATGACCCGCGCCGACGCCAAGGGGCGCTTCGCCGTCGGGCTCGCCGCGGGCGAGTACACCCTGCGCGCCGCCGCGGCGGGCCACGCGCTGAGCGAGCCCACCCCGGTGACCGTGACCAGCGCGGCGGCCACCGTCGACCTGACCCTCGGCGGCACGGCGACCCTGCACTACCTGGTCAACGACGGCGACGGCCTGGCGCTGCCGGCGAAGCTGACGCTGCTGCGCACGCCGGCCGCCGATTCCCTGCCGGCACGGTTCGGCGAGCCGGTCTATCCCGGCGGCGCGGCGCTGGTCACCGCGGTCGACGGCGAGGGCGAGGTAGCCGTGCCCCCTGGCAGCTACTCGGCGACGGTCAGCCGCGGCTTCGAGTACGAGCTCGGCACGGCGACCTTCGAGCTGACCGCGGGCGGCGCCCACCAGGCGACCTTCGTGCTCGACCGATCGGTCAACACCACCGGCCACCTCAGCGGCGACCTCCACACCCACGCCACCTGGTCGGCCGACGCCAGCGACCGCTACCGGCGCAAGGCGGCCTGGCTCGCCGCCGAGGGGCTCGAGATCCCGGTGATCACCGAGCACGACTACGTCGGAGACCTCGGCCCGGCGATCATCGACCTCGGCCTGCAGAAGTGGGTCAACGGCATCAGCGGCGACGAGATCACGACCGGCGTCTTCGGACACTTCAACGTCTACCCGCTGGTGCCCGACCCGGCGCTGCCGAACCGCGGCGCCTTCGACTGGGCCGACCGGTCGCCGACCGAGCTGTTCGGCGAGGTCCGCGCCGCGGCGCCGGACGCGGTGCTGCAGGTCAACCACCCCCGCTCGGCCTCGGTCGTCGGCTACTTCACCTCGATCGGCTACGACCCGGCGACGGGCAAGGCCGTCAAGATCGCCGGCTGGAGCCACGACTTCGACGCGCTCGAGCTGTTCAACGCCAAGCGCCTGCCGGCGACCGACTGGACCGCCGGGATCGGTTTATCAACATATCATTCATCTGTTTATATGTGTTTCGTACTTGCTTAACTCGTCGCAATTGAGCAGCAAAAAAATAAGACAAAAACTTTTTTTCTGTTGTTGAAATATTAACTAATGATCCCT
>JAUVBO010000339.1 GCA_030591195.1 Pseudomonadota bacterium | reverse complement strand
GCCGGCGAGGATCCACAGGGTCGCGGCGGAGAGCAGGATGAACGGCCAGCGGACCCCGAACGGGCTGTCACCGGCGACCCAGGTCCCGAGACGGATCAGGACCGCCACCGCCGGGCCGTGGTCCATGTAGCCCGGTTGCAGCTCGCGCGCCCAGGTCCAGTAGTAGGCCTCGACGTCGCCGAGCCCGACGGCGCCGGCGACCAACAGCCGGACGGCGGTCAGGCCGCCAATGACGGCTGCGACGAGCAGCCTCGAGCTGGATGGTGTAGGAAGCGACATCAGCCCTAGCAGCCCGTTGAACTAACGGAAGTACACGCCGGGCGGCACCGAACGCCGCCCCAGCGTCCCATCCTCGTCGTAGTGGGCAGCGCGCAGCCCCTCGAACTCGCGGTCAAGGCCGGCCTGCCGGAGCGCCTTCTCCAGCGCCTCGTAGAACCGCGGTGCCTCGGCCCCCTCAGCGCAGCGCTGTTCGCAACGAACATCGATGTCTGTCGCGCCTTCCGCCGTCCCATCGACATGGTCAGCACCCGCTTCGCTCCCAGTCGTCTGCACAAAGCAGGCAGATCGGTCGATCACCTCATCGGCCTAATTTCATCGGTCCACGAGCCTCTTCTCCGAAGCCCGAACCACGAGGAACAAACTCCGGGGTCAGGCAGCCGACCCACGAGTACGTCCCGTCCTCTAGCCAGCCGCCTCCGCGACCGGCGGTCGGCAGATAGGTCAGCAGGCTGCCAAGCAACGTGACGCCCCCGACCGGACTCGAACCTCGTGACCCAAACAAGCTTGCGGTGGTTGGCCAAGCGAGCTGGGTGTTGGTTGACGTGGCGCCCCCGACAGGACTCGAACCTGTGACCTACGGTTTAGGAAACCGCCGCTCTATCCGACTGAGCCACGGGGGCTTTGGTCGAGCGACAGTATGATGGCCGATCGTTGATGGTCAAGACTATCAAGGGGGGGCAAGGGCACGGCGAACATGGGAAGCACCTACAGGATGGGTGGGGGACGCAACGGAACTCCTAGTTTACATAACTTTTGATTATGTAAACTCAGAGGCGTGTCGGTGGGGGCAGCAGTCAGCAGGGACTACTCGCCGCCGTAGCTCCAGCCGCTGACACCCTAGAAGTTGCTTGGGAGACAACGCGGCCTTATGCCTTATTACTTCGTGTAGTTGATTCGCTTGCCCTTGTAGGGCATGAACATGCCGCTGACGAGCTGCTTGACCGTGACGACGGTGCTGACGGGCTTGCCGTTGAGGTGCTTGCGCGTCTTGACCAGGTACTGGTCGTTGCCGGCGGCTGTGGTGCCGATCTTCTTCGAGGTGACGCGACGGCGGTCGATCACACCGAGCTGGTTGCGCACGAAGTTGCTGCGCGAGAAGCGGTAGGCGCCTTGGCGTAGCGCGGCGGTCTTGCCACTGTGATAGAGGCTCGAGTTCTTCTGCGCCCGGGCGTAGTTGATCTTCCTGCCGCTGTAGGGCTTCCATTGACCGCTGTTGAGCTGCCGCACGGTGACGGTCGTGGTCACCGGGGCGCCGTTGAGGTGCTTGCGCGTCCTGACCATGTACCGGGGATTTCCGGCGTTCGTCTTGCCGAGGTACTTGGAGGTCACGCGCCGGCGATTCATCGTGCCCAAGGTGTTGCGGACGACGTTGTTCCGGCTGAAGCGGTACGCGCCCTGGCGCAGCGCGGCCTGCTTGGCATTGGTGTAGCTCTTGGCCTCGGCGAAGCCGGAGCTGAGGACGACGGCCGACGCGAGAATCGGCAACACGAAGCGGCTAAGCATCGGGTTCTCCTGTGCAAGATGGGGTGGTTCTGGCGCGTTTTGCAAGGTGCACGCCACGGCGAAGTTGCCGAAATCATTAGCCACAGTGGTCGCCGACGTCTGCGAAAGTCGGTCAACTCTCCGATGCTCTTCGGAACCGGCCAAGTTAATGTCTGATAAGATATATTATGTCAACTTGTGTTCCTGCCCGAGATCTAGCTCCCTTTTTTGCCCCCTTAAGCTCCCGGGGCGATGATCTTGCCATGAGCTCCCCTTGCTTCCTCGACGGACCCCACCGGCAGCGTGCGCTGCCAAGGCGGGGAATCTTCCAGCCGCTGGTCTACAGGTTGCTGCTGGGCAGCGTCGGTCTGGTCCTGCTCGCCGTGGCGGTCGACCTGGTCTGACGGTTATACTGCCGGCGGTGATGGACGTCGGGAACTACACCCAGGGACAGCGACCTTCGCTGGCGCAGCTGCGTCAGCTACTCGAGCAGTTCTCGCAACACCTTCGCGAAGACCCGGATGATCTGCTGGTACGCCTCAAGCTCGCCGAGGTGCTGAGGCTGCTCGAGCGTCCCGAAGAAGCGCTCAAGCTCTACAGCAGCGTGGCCTGGGCCTATGCCATCGAGGGAAACCTCGTCCAGGCGATCATGCTCTGCAAGGTGATCCTCGAGCTGGCGCCCGAGCATCGCGAAACCCAGGAGATGCTCGCCAAGCTCTATGCGAGCCACGAGGTCCGCGAGCGAAAGCACTCGGTGCCGGTGGAGCAACGCGACGGCCGCTGGGTGGTCGACCCGACCAACTCCGCCGCCGGCAGCGAGGCGAAGGGACGTCTTCCCGACGCCTTGCCAGCTACCCAGGCGCCCCCCGCCGTCCTGACCAGACGAACCGGTGAGGAAGCCGCGTCGGCTGGCGGCCGGATCGATCCGACGAGTGGCGGCCGAGGGCCCTTTTCGCCTGGTGGCGGCGACCTGATTCCCGATCCCCCGTCGGAGGCCGACGCCGCAACCAGCGACGACTCCTTCCTGCGGCAACAACCGACCGCGGTGGGTCGGCGCCGCGGCCTGCCCCCCTTGCCGCCCGAGGACGACGAGGACGAGGTGAACCGCGAGCCGACCCAGGTCGGGCCGGAGGAGAAAGACCCTGGCAGCGCCGATCAGGCGCTCCGGCAACACCAGACTTCACCGGGATACGCGGCGGTCGAGAGCAGCCTGCCCGATGCGCTGTCCGAGACCCCCAAGCCCGGCGGTGATGATGACCAATCTGCGGAGGCTGCGGGGGGGGCGCCGATCGTCGAGATCGGGACCGAGCCGGCGAAGAGGCGAGTGGACACCTGGACCCTGTCCCCCGTCGACGGCAGCGAGCGCCCGCCTCGCTCGACGAAGCCGATGCCCGGCGCCTCGATGAGCACGATGTTGCGTCGCGACGCCGAGATCGCCTTCCACGACCAACAGAGCAGCCCGACCGAGTGCCACGAGGCGCTCCGCCGGGAGGTGCGCCAGGAGGGGCGGCAGCTGGAGGACGTGGCGCCCGCGGCGGAGACCCAGCAACAGGTCGAGCGCGACCTCCGCGACACCATCCAGGAGTTCGGTGATCGGGTCAAAGATGGCGTTGGAGACCGCCAGCTGCCGGTTTGGCCGCTGTTCTCCGCGCTCGAGACCAAGGCGTTCATCAGCGTCGTCAACCGCCTCGAACGACGGATCTTCGCCGCCGGCAGCACGGTGCTCCGTGAGGGGGATCCAGGCGAATCGCTGCTGCTGGTCAGCGCCGGTCACCTCCAGGTGTTCAAGACCGGCGACGCCGGAGATGACGTGGAGCTGGCCCGGCTGGGGCCGGGGGCTTTCTTCGGCGAGTTCGCCCTGCTCGCGGACCAGCGCCGCCACGCCTCGGTCCGCTGCCTCGACGATTGCGAGCTGCTGGAGCTACGCCGCGAGGTGCTGGCAGAGCTGGTGCGCGAGCACCCCTCGGTCGGTACCACCTTGCAGGTCTTCTACGAGCAGCGGGTGCTGGAGATGGTGCTCGCGACCTCGCCGCTGTTCCTCGCCGTCACCCCCGAGGAGCGGATGATCGTCGCCGAGCGTTTCGAGCGTCGTCGCTTCGGCCCCGGCGAGCTGATCGTCGAGCAGGGCGGCGAGTCATCCTTCCACGTGGTGTTGCTCGGCGAGGTAACGGTGAGCTGCGCCACGGACGACGGTGGTCGTCAGGTGGAGCTCGGCGTGCTCAACGAGGGAGACTACTTCGGCGAGATGTCGTTGCTCTCCGGCGAACCCGCGGAGGCCACAGTGCGGGCTGCCAGGGCCACCGAGGCGCTGACCCTGCGGGCCCAGGACTTCTACGACCTGGCGTCGCTTCACCCCGAGATCTGGGCCGAGGTCCAGCGGGAGTGCAAGGCCAGACAGGACCTCAATCGCCAGCTGCTCGCCGCGAGCAAAGCCAGCGCCCTGCTGCTCTGATGCCTCGCCCTGCCCTCGCCCTGTCCTGAAGGCGCCTCCTCGTAGATCGATCTCGCTGTGTCTCTTTTTG
Organism: Pseudomonadota bacterium; assembly: GCA_030591195.1. The sequence goes on along the minus strand of JAUVBO010000339.1, from coordinate 899 downwards.
CTCGTTCCCGGCACACTGCGCCCTTGAAACCCCGGGGAGCATTGAATAAGATCGCGTGCTTGTACCAGACAGAGGATTCTCCACGTGTCCGAAGACTATGCAGATCTCGAAGATGACGGCCTGAGCGCCGAGACGGTGCCCTTCATGCCGGAAGGGCGCCCTGCTCTCCGCTACCGTGTCGGCCGTCTGGCAATCTCCACCCCCGAGGGGAAACGCTCGGAGCGGACCATCGATCTGCCACACGTGCGGATCGGCTCGGCCCCGAACAATGACGTGACGATCCAGGATCCGTCGGTGTCGCGCTATCACTGCGAGCTGCGCCACTCGGACGAGGGCTTCGTCTTGCGCGATCTCGGCAGCACCAACGTCACGATGGTCGGCGGGATGCGCATCCGAGAGGCCGTGCTCCAGGACGAGGTTGTCGTCCAGCTCGGCCGGTCGACCATGCGCTTCATCCCCGGTCACGAGGAGACTGTCGATCCGTCCAAGGACGTGCGCTTTGGCCTGCTCGTCGGTCGCAGCGGGCCGATGCGCGAGATCTTCGGCATCCTCGAGAAGGTCGCGCCGACCGATCTGACGGTGACGATCCAGGGCGAGACGGGCACCGGCAAGGATCTCGTCGCCCGGGCGCTGCACTCGGGGAGCCCCCGCTGCGACGGGCCGTTCGTCGTCTTCGATGCCGGCGCGGTGGCATCGAACCTGATCGAGAGCGAGCTGTTCGGTCACGAGAAGGGGGCCTTCACCGGCGCCACGGAGCAACGGATCGGCGCCTTCGAGCGCGCTGACGGTGGCACCCTGTTCATCGACGAGATCGGCGACCTCGCGCTCGAGCTCCAGCCGAAGCTGCTGCGAGCGCTCGAGCAGCGCGAGGTCCAGCGCGTGGGAGGTAGCAAGTGCAT
>JAUVBO010000911.1 GCA_030591195.1 Pseudomonadota bacterium | reverse complement strand
GGTGAACCCCTGCTGCGTTGCAGCAGGGGAGAGGGGGCTGAGGCAGCCCCCTCCCATCCTTACAGCGCGTCGCAGATCTCGATCCGGCGGGGGACCTTGTAGGGGGCGAGGTGGCGGGCGCAGTGGTCGATGATCGCCTCGGGATCGAGCTCGCCGCCGGCCTTGGCCACGACCTTGGCGATGACCATCGGGCCGCCGAGAGGGTCGGTGATCACCGTGGCTTGAGCCTCGCTGACCGCCGGGTAGGCCTCGATGCAACCCTCTACCTCACCGAGCGCGACCCGCTTGCCCTCGATCGGCACCAGGTCATCCTCGCGGCCGTGGAGCACCAGCCGGCCGGCCCGATCGATGGCGGCAATGTCGCCGGTGCGATACCATCGCTCGCCGTCGAACCCGCCCACCGGCACCGGGTCGGTCTCGGCGGGCATCGCGCAGAGCCTCAACGGTGAGACCGCCGGGCTGCGCACCCAGAGCGTCCCCTTCTGGCTCGACTTCGCGGGGTTTCCGCGCTTGTCGGTGACGCGAAGCTCCACGGCTCCGATGGGCTTGCCGACGGTCTTTCCGGCCTGTCCCTTGACGTCGATCGAGATCGTTCCGGTCTCGCTGGTGTGGCGGCAGGCGAGCGTCCGGACGCCATACTTCTGGCGGAAGGTGTCGTGCGTCGCGCCCGAGAGCCCACCCCGGGCGGAGAGCATCCGCATCGGCTTGTGGGCCAGCGGCCGCGTGGCCGGCAAGCGCGCGAGTTGGGTGAACAGCGACTGGTTTCCCGGGAGCAGCGTGATCTTCTGCTCGCGAACGAGCTTGATGATCCTGCTGGCCGCGATCTCGTCCTCGAGGTAGATCGTCGCGCCCGCAGCGAGGGCGGCGACCATGCCGACATCGAAGCCGAACGAGTGGAACAGCGGCACGGTGAGCAGCACGCGGTCCTTGGCGTCGACCGAGAGCGCCTCGAGCAGGTGATCGGCCTCCGCCTGGAGGTTGCGGGCCGTGCGGTCGACCGGCTTTGGATCGCCGGCCGAGTCGCCGGTTACCAGCACCGCGGCGATCTGGTCGTCCTTCTTGCGTGGCACCGAACGAGGGGCGACCGGGTAGATCGAGCAGCTGAGCAGGGTTCCCTGTAGTCGCTTCCGGGTCTCCGGCGCGCGCTTGCGTTGGCCGCTACCGTCCGCCGGCTGGGCTGGCAGGGGGGCGTCTCCGCCGCGGGGCCGGGTGATCAGCCCTCGAAGGGGCAGCAGCGACATCAGCATCTCCAGCTCGCGGGTGCTGGCCGTCGGGTCGAGCGGCAGGGGCGCCGCCCGCAGCTTGCTGAGCGCGAGGGAGAGGATGACGAAGTCAGGTACGTTGCCTAGCATCAAGCCGACGATGTCGCCGGGGCGGACGCCCATGGCCGAAAACTCGTCGGCGCGGCGGGTGACCCGGTGCAACATGCCGCGCCAGCTGAGGTAGGTGTCCCGATAGATCAGGGCCTTGGCCCCGCCCTTGGCCTTGACAGCTTTCTGCAGCCAGCGATAGAGCAACATAGAGGTACCTGAGCCGATTTTCGCAACTGACCGAAAAACGAATAAATTAACCCGACGGCACTATAGCCCAGGCGGCGACCGCCTCGCAATGTCCTGTCTCTGCTACCATCAACGTCGATGACGTTGTTCGATGAATCGACGATGGATCCCGCCCAGCGGGAGCAGGCCACGCGCATCGCCGAGGAGCACGCGCGGCGGCCCCACGCGAAGATGATCCCTGGCCGCATGCGGCTACACGTGCTCTTGCACGTGGTGGCCGAGACACAGATCGCCGAACGCAAGCCACCGGCTGCCGCCGAGGCGCTCGAGCGCCTCACCTCTGCCGGCGTCGAGCGCCACCTCGCCGTGCACGCGATCTGCGACATCGTCGCCGAGGAGGTGGTGCGGGTGGTGGGCAAGCGACGCGACTACGACGAGGATCGGTATATCGCCCGCCTGGAACGTCTTGGCAGCGGCGACTGCGAGCGCACGACCGGCTGATCACCGATCCCGATCAGCGCGCCCCTGTTCGTCACCGCCGAGCTTCTCCTCTCGTACGCGGTCGTAGGCTTCGTCGGTGATGTCGACAAAACCGGTGATCCGGCTCTTTGCCCCGAGCGCCGCGTGCGCGGCGGGGCTGTCGGGTTTCAGCGCGAGCAGGGCCTGCTTGACGCGGGAAACCATCGCCGGCCGGAGCCGGGGCGACGCGCAGTAGGCGTCATATGGGATCGAGGCGGTGGTCGCGAGGATCCTGAATCCCTGTGGAGCCATCTCGTGCTTGCTGCCGTCGAGCAACAGTCCGGCGATGACAGCGGCGCCGTCGCTGGCCTTGAGGTGGAGCGCGCGGAGCGCGCGGAGGTGGTCGCCGGCGAAGCGCGTGTGGGAGAAGTCGCGATCCGGATCCATCCGATTGCGGCGGAAGATTGCCCTCGGGTAGCTGTAGCCCGAGCAGGACTTGACGTTGGTGTAGCAGAAGACCTTGCCCTTGAGGTCGGTCAGTTGATGCACGTCGCTGTCGGCGCGTGAGATGATGTAGCCTTGGTAGCTGCTGCCCTCCCTCGTGACGTGGGACGCCAGCAGCTTGAGCCGCGGGTAGCGGCGCTTCGCGCGCACGTAGTCGCACGAGGTCAGCGCGGCGAGGTCGAGCTTGCCCTGCTCGAGCTTGCCGGCCAGATCAACGAAGTCGTCGGCGATCCGCAGCTCAACCCGCCGGCCGAGGGCGCGCGCGAGATAGCGGACCAGCGATGCCTTGGCCCGTTGTAGCTGGTCGGTCGGCAGGTAGCGGGCGATGCCGAAGGTCAGGGGCGGTGGGCCCAGGGCCGCGCT
>JAUVBO010000259.1 GCA_030591195.1 Pseudomonadota bacterium | reverse complement strand
ATCACGGCCAGGCCGCCGATCGACGGAGACTCCCAGCAGGAGATCTGCCGCGGCATCCACTGGACCAGCTGACCTCCGGCCGATGTCTGACGATCGACAGAGTCGACTAGCCGTGTTTCTCGCCGCGCCCCGGAAGGCGGTCTGGACCCTCGCCGCGCCGATGATGGCTGGCATGTTGGTGCACGCTGCGTACGTCATCGTCGACACGGCCTTCATCGGCTGGATCGGCGAGGAGGCGCTGGCCGGCGTGACCTTCGTCCTGCCCCTGCTCTTCGTGCTCTTCGCGGTGACCAACGGCGTGGGCACCGCGGTCACTGCCCTGGTGGCCCAGGCGATCGGCCGGCAGGACCACGCCGAAGCCGACCGTGTCGCGTCGAGCGCGGTGATGCTCTCGGTGACGCTGGGGGTCGGAATGGCCGCCCTCGGCTGGGCCAGCGGACCGCTGCTGGTGCGAGCGTCCGGGGCGCTGGGTGAGTCGAGGGTGGCGGCCGGGCAGTACTTCCAGATCCTGACGCTGGCGGTGCCGCTCTTTCTCCTCGGCGGCACGCTGCGCGCGGTCTTGACCGGCGAGGGCGACGCGAAGACCCCGATGATCATCATGGCCGGTGCCACGCTGATCAACGTCGGCCTCGACGCGCTGTTGATCGTCGTGCTGGGCCTCGGCGTCCGAGGCGCGGCCCTGGCCACAGTGACGGCCCAGATCTTCTCCCTGCTCGGGTTCGGCTACTGCCTGGCGCTGCGGCGTCGCACGATGGTCCGAGTCCGCTGGTCCCAGCTCGGCTTTCACCGACCGCTGCTCAAGGGACTGACCGTCATCGGGCTGCCCACCGCGGCCGGACAGCTGGTGATGGCCGCCGGGCTGGCGCTCAACAACCGCGTGATCTCCCACTTCGGGCAGGTTGCCGTGGCCGCCTACGGTGCGGCGTCCAAGGTAGATATGACCGTCGCGATGCCGATCATGGGGCTGGCCGGGGCCTCGGTGGCAGTCATCGGCATGTTCGCCGGGGCCGGCCGGCCAGACCTGGTCCGCTTCGTCGCCCGGTATACCTTCCGCTGGGCGATCACGGTGGCGGTCGTCGTCGGCATCGCCGCCTTCCTCGCATCCGAGCCGATCATGCGCATCTTCATCCGGCGGCCCGAGGCCCTGGCCATCGGCCGCACCTACCTCGGCTTCATGGTCTTGGCCTACCCGTTGATGGCTTTTGGCATGACCTCGGGGCGCATCCTCCAGGGCCTGGGATACGGTCTGCCCTCGCTGGTGATCACCTCCCTGCGGGTGCTGGTGGTCGGCGTCCCCGTCGCCTACCTGGCGGTCTACCGCTTCGACGCGCCGATCCACGCGGTCTGGGCGTCGATGATCATTGGCGGAGCCTGCGCCAATATTCTGGCCATGATCTGGATCAGGAAGATCGTCTGGAAGCAAGACCCGACCCGGCGCGCCCAGCCAGCGGCCGGCAGATCCGCCGCCGGTTGAGTGGTGGGGTGGCCAGACGGCCACTCAGATGCTGTCGAGGAGCTCCAGAGCCGATCCGCCGTGCACGCCACGACCGAGCTTGAGGTCGTCGTTCCGGCACTCGCTCGCACCACTGTGCGCTTGCGTCAGATCGAAGGGAGAGCGCAGCGTCTCGCTGCCGGACTTGGCCGCGGTGGAGGTACAAGGGGCGCACTGCTGGCCGGGTTCATCACCTGGCTGGGCCCACTCGACATAGAGCAGGTCCCCCCGCAGCCAGCCGCCCTTCTTCGTGCCCAGGAACGTCGTGACGGCCGGCGAGGTGTCGATGATTCGCCGGTCCGCATATTGTTCCTGCTCATATTTCGATCCCGGCTCCCCATCATCGACGAAGGCGACGATGCAGCGACCGGTCTCGAGATTCGAGACCCGGACATATGCTCCACAGCCCAAGCGCTGGGCGCCAGCAACGTAGAAGTACTCGGGGTGCGGAAAGCCGTTGGTCTGCTCGATGGCAAGCGGCGCGTCGCGATCGTCAAGGTAGTACCGCTTGACCCGAGCGATCATCTGCCAGTAGTCGAAGTCGATACTGCGCCGTCGATACCAATGGGCGATGGCTCGTTTCCTGCGTCGGGCCTAGCAGCGCCCGGGAAACGCGCCGGAGGTGGCCCAGGTGTGCCGCCAGCGTCAATAATCTGATGCGACCCGCCGAGGAAACAAGGAGTTGGCCCTGTCCTCGGAGCGGCATGGCCCGTGCATATCTCGTCCCGCATGCAAGATCTCTCCAAGACCGTGCTCTCGACCCTGATCTGCTGCCTGCTCGCCGGCTGCGGCAGCCGCCCGACCACGACGAGCGTCGCCCCGGATCCGACAGCGGATGCCTCGGCGCGCGTCAACAACCCCGAGCCGCCCACCGCCGCACAGACCGAGCCCGGGCCAGCGCCTGTATCTGTACCGGCGCCGGGTTTTCCGGAGTGTCAGACCAACGCTGCTTGCCCGCCGGATCAGCTCTGCTTGTTCCCCGCTGGAAGCTGCGGGCAGGCCAACGGGCTCGGCCACTGCGAGCCACGGGGCAGGCTCGCACTCTGTCCGGACTGGGACCACTGCCCGGAGGTCTGCGGCTGCGACAACCAGACCTACTGCGACGAGTGCCAGGCTCACACGGCGGGCGTCAACGTCGCCCACCAGGGGAGCTGCTGCGACGACGTCGCTGCCGACTACGTCGCCGCGGTCGACGGTGCCAAGCAGTGCTGCGCCGCCAGCGACGAAGAGACCTGCACCGTCGTGGTACCCAGCAGCCTTCCCTGTGGAGGCTGCGAGACGACGATCTCAGCCGCTCCTGACTGGCGGCTGCGCCAGGTGATGCGCCTCGCGCGCCAGTGGACCGACCAGCAGTGCGACCTGCGCGTCGACCGCGATTGCCCGGACAAGGCCTGCCCGGTGCTGCAGGGTGGGTCCTGTCAGCCGGTGCCAGGTGGAGGCTCCACCGGCCGCTGCGCCGACCTGTTCGCGGACTGAGCGCCGGTCGGTGCTCACTGCTGCGCCGCTGGCGTGCGTTACTACCGGCCGACCAGCGTCAGCTCGGCGGTGAGGCTCATGTCGAGCAGGGCAGCACGAGATCGCGATGCTCGGGGATGGAGCCACATTCCCCCTGCTTCACCTCGACCGTTATCGTCGCCTCCACGCCACATCCAGCCGCCGTGATGACGAATGTGCCCCAAGTCCCAGACTCGATCTCCCAGCTAGAGCAGCTCGGGCTGTCGCCGCCGGGTCCGCAGGTCAGCGTCTTCGCGGGACCTCCGTCGACCGTGTATCTCAGCTCCTGGGCCTCGACCAACTTCCCTTGGTCGTTCTTGATCGTAATCACCGACGGCTCGGCCATCGGCAGGCAGATCGGGGTGGCCTCACACGACAAGGTCGCTGCGAGGATGCTGCCAAGGATGAACCACCGCTGCACTTGTGCCCCCTTTGCTTCTTGCTGTTCCCTCTACTCCTGCAGTTCACGCTCGAGCATAACGCGGAACCCGGAGCTCTGTCTCCGATCGGTCTAGCTGCCGGCGTCGAAGACAAACGCCGCCTGGTCGTCGCGGGCCCTGGCGTTGAGCGCCCGAGCGCGCCTCTCGAGCACCGGCAGCTGCGCCTTCTCGGCGCGAGTGTACGGCGCGGTGAAGCTGACGCCTCGCCGGTATCTCTCGCTGGTGATGAACTGACGCCCGCCGGAGTCGTCGATGACCCGGCGCGAGCAGCTTGCTGGCCTTGCTCAGCTCCCCCGAGGGATCCCGCGAATGCTCGAGCGAGTGATTGAACGTGACCAGATCGAAGGCTCCATCAAGCTCGGCGAGATACGCCTTCTGCCCGCAGACCCCTGCCGGGGTGGTCAAGTCCCGCTCGAGGAAGGGATCGACGCCAAGGAACTGGTCGAACCCCGCGCGCGCCAGCCTGTCGAGAAAGACGCCGCGGCCGCAGCCGACATCCAGGACTCGCTCACCAACGTCGATGCCGATGGTGGCGAAGACCTCGAGCAGGCGATTCGGCTTGAGCACCGCGAGGGGGGCGCCGAGCCGTGAGAGGCCGAGGATCGCCCGATCCCTCGCGGTCTCGAGCCACTGCTCGAGCCTGGATCCGGGGGAGGATGCCCTGAGAGAGTAGTAATTGGCGCGATAGTGCTGCTCGAGCTGCTCGGGCGGCAAGTCCGCGGCCCACTGGACAGACTTGCACCGGTCGCACTGGAAGTACCGAAACGCCTCGGCCGTGCCGAACATCATCTCCTTGACGACGAAGGTGGTGTCGCTGCGGTCGTCCCGACAAACCCGGCATGCAAGCCCCACCCAGCCCTCCGTATCGTCGCGCAAACAGAGCGAGCGTCTCAACCCGCTAGCGGTAGGCGCCGTTGAACCACTTCTTGACGCCCGGCTGCAGCTCGAACCAAGGGGTGTCCATGCCACGCGGCTTGCCGCCCATGCGCCAACGGGTCAGGTAGCCTCCGGTGAAGAGGTCGACGTATGAGTCGAGCTCGTCCATCCGCAGCTTGTACATCAGGCGCACCCGCAGGTCGCTGGGCGGGGCGGTGGCCATCAGCGCCTGCAGCCGGCGCAGCTCGCCGTAGATCCTCTGCACCGAGTGGTACATGTATGACTCGAGCTCGCTGTTGACCCGCGCGACCCGGCCGAACAGCGATGACTCCAGGTTGAACAGCAGGCCGCCGAGGTCCCAGGTGGCCATCACCCGGAACTCGTGGAAGGTGTAGCTGAGGCGCTCGTTGAAGCGGAAGGGCAGGGTGAAATAGACCCCGTCGTGAAGCATCGGATAGTCGCGTAGCCGGTAGTAGGTGAACGAGGCGTCGACCCGCGGCACCAGCACGCGCAGGCGGGCGCGCTGGCGGTAGCGCAGCCGCTGGGCGTTGTGCGTGCCGGTGAACATCAGCACTGCGTCCATCACCTCCGGGAAGGGCGGCAGCTGCGCCATGATCCGCTTGGTCCGCCGAAGCTCGGCGCGGGTGGGCGGCTGGGGAGGACCGCTGCGGCGGCGCATCCGGATCAGCGCCCGCGACCAGGCGATCCAGAGCAGGTCGGGGTCGTCGCGGTCGTTGTCGAACCACTGGATCGAGCCGGAGGTTTGCCCCGAGTAGATCGCGCGCCAGCAGTGGCCGCCGTCGACGCTCTCCCAGACGAAGGCGCCGCCGGAGTCGTAGGCCCCCTTGCGGTACGGATCGGCCGACGGCAGGCGGGTGTTGGTCAGCGTCCAGAGGTGTCCGCGGTGCTTGGGGCAGACCCCTACCTTGTAGACCTGGTTGGCGGTGAAGCGCAGGCCGCCGACCCGGCTCCAGTCGTCGAGTGAGGCGGTGAGGACATCTTTGGCGGTGAAGATTCCGTCGTGGGTCGCGATGTAGCCGCGCCGCCGGTCGAACGGGTCGATCACCAGGTGGCGGACGACCCGTGCCGCGGGGAAGGTGGTGAAGTAGATCCAGGTCCAGCTCTGGCCGCTGTCGGCCGAGCGAAGTACGCCGTAGTTGGTGCAGGCGAAGACATAGCGCGGGTCGTAGGGGTTGAAGAGGATCCAGTCGATGGTTCCCTCGCCAAGGCCCTGGGCGGTGCTCTTCATGAAGTTCTCGCCGCCGTCGCCGGAGACGTACATCCCGT
>JAUVBO010000873.1 GCA_030591195.1 Pseudomonadota bacterium | reverse complement strand
CACCGAGTCCGAGATCGTGAACTGGAAGGCAAAGCAGGAGAGCAGCGCGGTGATGCCGATCGCCGAGCGGGCGTCGATCAGGTCGGGGTGGAGAAAGAGCGCGATGAACGCCACCAGCCCGACGATGCACAGCGGCAAGAACAGCTTCACCACCGTGGTCAAGATCGGGCGGCGGAGGTGGATCTTGAAGCCCACCCGGTGGACCACCGAGGGCTGCCCCTCGTTGTCGATGCTGCCGAGGTCCGTGGGTCGGGTCTGGCTCGCCACCTCCGGCCGGAACTCCGGCTGGTAGAGCCAGTCGGTGATCGAGAAGCGCTTCGCCATGCCGCTGCTGGCGAGGTCGGGCACCAGCTCGCCGTGGCGCCCCGGCAGCTCGAAAGAGACCCGGAGGTTCTGGACGTCGAGGGGGAAGCGGTGGACCGGAAAGTTCCCGCGCAGGGTGCCCCGCGCGCGCCAGCGGTGCGCGTGCCAGTCGCCGTCGCGCTCGGTGCCGAGCGACTCCACCTCCAGCTGGTCGCCGTTGGCCACCCGCAACAGGCGCGTATCGAACCGGCCGCGCCACTTGGCCCAGTACTCCATGTCGACGTTGAACAGCCCATCCTTGAGCTCGAACTTGCTCACGTCATGGACGAAGACGCCGACGTAGACCCGCCCGGCCGGCTTGGCCACCGCGGGCGCCGACGTCGGCTCCGGCGAGGCGCCGGCCGTTGCCGCAGCGAGCAGGATAGTGATCAGCGCCGCTGCCGCGAGCGCCGTGGTGCGCGTCATAGCCTCGCAGGATACCACGCCCGGCGTCCGGAGCCCGTTCAAGCCCCTGCCGACCTCGGCAGCCTTTCTTCGGCGACCGACCCTCACGGCGGTGCAAACCGCCGTCCGCAACCTTGCGCCCCTACCCGCGGAACTCCCTGTAAAGTGGCGGAGCCCGGCGAGGCACACCGCTTGCTTCCCCGCTGGGGGAATGGCCGAATTTCCCTCCCAGGCCGCAGACCGCTATGATCCGTCGAGCAAGGAGCTCGCGACGGATGAGACCCGACCCTCGTGCCTGGCAAACCCTGCTGATCTCCCTGACCCTCGCCGGCTGCGCCGCGACGACGCCAGCCCCCGTGACGCCGCCCGCCGAGACGGCTATCAGGCCCGAGGCGCAGCCCAGCACGACGCCCAAGCCGCCGCGACGCGACGCGTCAGCCGAGGCGAAGCGCCCGCCCCAGATCGACGGCGAGATCGAGCGTCGGCGGATGAAGATCTGGGGCGAGGTGAAGGTGATCCTCAGGCGCAAGCACGCCCAGCTGCCGGCCCTCGAGCGCAAGCAGACCGAGAGCACCCAGCCGCCGTACACCACGATCTACAACGACACGCCCCACGCCCTGACGGTCTGGCTCGCCGGGCCGTGCGTCAAGAAGCTGAAGATCGCCAGCGGGAGCCAGGCCTCGGCCGAGATCTGCGCCGGCAAGTACGTGGTGGCGGCCCAGGTCGACACGGCGACCTTCCTCCCGCTGGTGCGCGCGGACCAGCAGTTCGCGGTCGGGGTCCGCTACGCGCTGCGAATCCAGATCCGCCGCCAGCCAAAGACGATCCGCAAACGTCGCTGGGTGCGGTAGCCCCCCGCCCGTCGCCGCCGATGCCGGGCTGTCCCGATCCCGATACGATGATGGCCTTCCTCGACGGTGCGCTGTCCGCCGAGCAGGTCGCCGCCATCGACCGCCACGTCGACGGCTGCCCCGAGTGCTGCGCGCTGGTGGCCGGCCTGGCCGGTGACTCGAGCGACGACCACGGCGCGCCGCTGACCCTGCCGCCCAACGACCCCGCGTCCCGCTGGACCGCGACGGCGCTGCCCCTGACGTCCCACCCGCTGCCGGCGGACCAGGCGCTGCGCTGGGGCTTCGCGCCTGGCACGCTGGTCGACCACTACCGGATCATGCGCCCGCTCGGCCGCGGCGGCATGGGCGAGGTCTACCTCGCCAGGGACACCAGCCTCGGCCGCAAGGTGGCGCTAAAGTTCATCCACCCCAACCGGTTCGAGTCGGCCCAGGCGGCCGAGCGGTTCCTCTTCGAGGCCCAGACCACCGCCCGCTTCAGCCACCCGAACATCGTCACGATCCACGGCGTCGGCGACCACCGCGGGCGACCCTACGTCGCCCTCGAGCACCTCGAGGGGCGGACCCTCGCCGAGCGAATCGCCCTCGACCCACCGAGCGCCCGCGAGGCCCTGCGGGTCGGGCTGGTGCTCGCCGAGGCGCTGCAGGAGGCCCACCGCCAGCGGATACTCCACCTCGACCTCAAGCCATCGAACGTGATGCTCGCGCGTGACGGGCGGGTGATCGTGCTCGACTTCGGCCTGGCCCAGCTTCACCGAACGGTGGGGACCACCGGCAGCCACGCGATGCCGTCGACCGACCCGTCGTTCCCGATGGTCGCTCCCGACGGTGACTCGCGCGGCGCGGGCGGCACCCCGCGCTACATGTCGCCCGAGCAGTGGACCAGCGACGACTGCACCGCGGCCACCGACGTCTGGGCCCTCGGCCTGATCCTCCACGAGCTGACTCACGGCCGCCACCCGTTCGAGGGGCTCGACCTGCGGCAGCTGATGGCTGCCGTCTGTGAGGCCGAGCACGCACCGCCGGTGGACGCCGCGACCCCCGAGGTGCCCGACCTGGCGCGGCTGATCGGCCGCTGCCTCGAGCGGGTGCCCGGGCGGCGCCCCCGCCCGGCCGAGGTCGCCGAGGCGTGCCGCCGGTTGCTCGAGACGCGCGGCGAGTCGCGCCCCAACGACAACCCCTTTCGCGGGCTGCTGCCTTTCGGCGAGCGGCACGCGCGCTTCTTCTTCGGCCGCGATGACGAGGTCGCCTCGTTCACCGAGCTGCTGCGACACCAGCCAGTGGCGGCGCTGGTCGGCCCCTCGGGGGCCGGCAAGAGCTCGTTTGTCCGCGCTGGCGTGATCCCGCGGCTGAGGGACCAGGGCGACTGGGAGGT
>JAUVBO010000124.1 GCA_030591195.1 Pseudomonadota bacterium | reverse complement strand
GTAGCGCAGCAGCAGCCCCGACAGCACCGAGAAGCTGCGCTGGGCCGCGACGCCCGGCCGCAGACCGAGGACCTTGGTCCGCGCCCGCGACGCGGGGCTGGTCGGCGCCACCAGATCGAGCGAGGCGGAGAGCGCGATCTCCGCCCGCGGGATGGTGTAGAAGCGGTAGGCTCCGGCGCGCAGGACCGTGTCGCTGGGCCAGATCTCGCCGCTGTCGGTGGTCAGGTCCGACTCGGTGATCTCACGGGTCAAGGCGAAGCTGACCCGCAAATAGAGCCGCTCGTTGAACCACCACTGGCCGCGAAAACCGATGGTCATCGCGTAGTACGGGTTGTAGGTCAGCTCGGCGCCGCGGTCGAAGGACAGCAGGTTGACCGCGTTGCGGTAGATCAGCTGACTGTACCGCCACGGGGCCTTGCGGGCCGAGGCGCTCATCGGCCGCTGCTCACTCTGCGCCCTTGCCAGGGGCGCGCCGAGCATCATCACCGCCAGCAAAACGGGAAGGGGGCAAAATCGTGACCAGCTCGCGGGTGACATTCTTCCTCCGGAAGGAGCCAGGCGATGCAATCTTCGCACCGGTCGCCTATAGCCGTAATGTATTGTCTTTGAAAGCAAAACGATCTGCAGCCCAGGACAGGGGCGGGCGCAAGTCAGGATATTGACGGCAGATTAGCGAACGGTCGCCGGGCGAAGCGACAAGTGGCCGAATCGTGTCTGGCGGGCGACAATCGAGCCGATGGCGGGCTGTCTGGACGAGAACCGGGTGCTGATGTACGTCGAGGGCGTCCTCGCTGAAGCCGAGGTGCGGGCGGTCGATCAGCACGTCGCCGGCTGCGCCGAGTGCCGCTACCTGCTGTCGGTGGCCGGCGCGGCGATGGTCGAGGGCGGCGAGCGCGAGGCGGATACCGCCAGCGCCGCCGCGGCTTTTGACGACTCACTCGTGGCGACCAGGGTTCAGTCCAAGCCCAGCGGCGGGGGCGCCGCTGATCGCACGAGGTCGCGCAGCGAGCGTGATCGCGTCGGCGAGGTGCTCAACGACACCTACATCGTCGAGCGCTTCATCGACCAGGGCGGCATGGGCGCCGTCTACGAGGTTTCCCACCTGCGCCTGCCGCGCCGCTATGCCGTCAAGTTCCGTGCCGACGCGCGCACCGCCGACCCGGAGGCCACGGCGAGGATTCGCCGCGAGGCCCGGGTCTGCTGCGAGCTGTCGCACCCTAACCTGGTCGAGGTCGTGGACTTCAACCACGCCGACGACGGCACGCCGTTCATCGTGATGGAGCTGCTCGACGGGCGGTCGCTCGCCGAGCGGCTCGGGGAGGCGCCGGGGGCGCTCGAGCTCGAGGAGGCGGCGCCGATCGCCGAGCAGATCTGTGCCGCGCTGCAGGCCGCTCACGCCGGAGGTATCGTCCACCGCGACCTCAAGCCCTCGAACATTGTCCTTTGTCAGGAGGCCGGCGACCTGCCACCGCGGGTCAAGGTGATCGACTTCGGCCTCTCCAAGGTGGTCCGGCGCGAGGCCCAGCAGTCGATGGCCGAGCACCTGACGCGGGTGGTGTCGATCATGGGCACGCCGCGCTACCTCTCCCCCGAGCAGGCCCAGGGGCGCTCGGCCGAGGCCGATCACCGCTCGGACATCTTCTCCCTCGGCGCGGTGCTCTACCGGATGCTCGCCGGCGCGCCGCCGTTTCCGGCCAAGGAGATCAACGAGGCGCTCGAGCAGACAGCCCAAGACGAGCCGGTGGCTACCCCTCGCTGGCGCCGGCTGCCTGCGCCGGTGCGGCGGGCGATCCTCCGTGCGCTGGACAAGGATCCCGACCGGCGCCAGCAGTCGATGGACGCCCTGTGGACGGAGCTATCGGCGGCGATCGAGCTGGCCACGCCGGATGATCAAGATCGCCTGCCGCCCTCGGATGAGATGCCAGCGCCCGCGCGGCCGCCGGTGAGCCGACGAGGTCCCGGGCTGGTCCTCGCCGTGGCGGCGGCCGGTCTGGCAGCGGTCATCGCGCTGGTGGTGTCGCTCTGGCCCGTCAGCGACGAAGGGGAGCGCCGACCACGAGGGCTCGCTGCCAGCGTCGCCGCCGACCGCGGCCAGGCGGCCGCGCCCATCGACAGCGCGGTGGTGATGGCCGCTGACGCTAGCCTCCCCGCCGACGTCGCGCTGGTGGCGGTCCCCGTCGATGCGGGCCTGGTCTCCGTCGACGTGGCCCCGGCGGTGCGCCGGCTGTCGCCCGCGGTCCGTCGGCGTCGCCGACCTGGCCGGCGGGTCAGACCGCGCCCTGCCCGAGCGAAGCCAGCGGTCGCCGCGCGGGGCAGCTTGTTGATCCAGACCAAGGGCCAGGATGGCCGCCACCTCTGGGCCGACGTCAACGTCGATGGCAAGCCGCGCGGCCAGACGACGTTGATCGTCAAGGACCTGACCGCCGGCAGCCACCTGGTGCAGGTCGGTCGGTCAGGCTACCGCACGGTCTCGCGTCGGGTGCGGGTCAGGCCCGGCGTGCGCACCGTGGTGCGCTTCTCGCTGAACCCGAGGTAGCTCAGTAGCGCAGCTGCCAGCCGAGGCAGAGGGTGCAGCCCCGACGGTCGCCGGCCTCGAGCCGCAGCCGGGATCGTGCCTCGTCCTGGTCAGCGGGCTCCCGCTGCCACTCGAGGATCGCCAGCGTGGCGGTGACTGCTGCCAGCACGCCGCTGGTGACCCAGGCGACGTTGGCCACGGTCCGCTTGGTCGAGACCGCGTCGTGCAGGTCGCGATAGCGCCCGAGGTCGTCGACGCTGGCGACCAGCTGGCGCTGGCTGCAGTCCCCTCCGCCCTCGAGCAGGCCGCAGGCCTCGTCGTGGTCCGCGGCGGCCGCCGCGCCAAAGGCGATGGCGACCACCGCCGCCGCCACGGCGCTGCCGCCAGCAACCCAGGTCCAGCGAAGCCCGCGGCGCGCAGCTGGGCGGTCGGCCTCTCGGTCCGGCTGGCGCCAGCCCGCCACCGTGGCGCCGCCGTTGGCCCGGCTGGCTGGCCCGGTGACGGCCGCGGGGCGCGCGGTCCGGCTCACAGGCCTCGGCGGAGGCGCCGCGGGCTGGGCGGTCTTGCCGGCGACGATCGCTACCCGGTCCGGTGGCGGGGTCCGCTCCGCGTGCATCGCCTCGCGCACGCCCTCGAACAGCTTCACCAGCGACGGCTTGTAGCGCCCGGCGTCGAGGCGCAGGCCCGGGTCGTGGCGCAGGGCCTGACGGAAGCGCGCCCGCGCCTCGTCGCGCTGCTCCTCCACCGCGGCGATCAGCCCCAGCTGCAGCTGGATCTGTCCGAGCAGCCGCCGGTCGGTGGTGCGTCCGGTGGCCAGGCGCAGCTGCTTGCGAGCTCCGTCGAAGTCGCCGTCGGCGAAGCTGGTTGCCGCCCGCTGCAGCAGCAGCCGGGCATCCTCGGTGGGAGGGCTGGCCCCGGCAGGCGCGCCGATCGAAGATCCAAGCGCGAGCACCGTGGCGATCGTCAGCCGCAGCCGCCGTCCTGCCTGTATCCGCCGCGGGCCCCGCGGCCCGTGACGCACCGCGCCCTGGAGCCGCAGGCGACCCTGGCGCGTCCTGCGTCCTGGGGACCGCAGTGACGGGGTCATCCCTCGCCCTCCGTGCGGTCACGCGCGAGCAGGCTGCCGAGGGTCAGGTCGAGGTCGCTGCGGATCACGCGGATGATCGTCGAGCAGTCGCGCTCGGGGATCATCAGCTGTCGCGAGAGCCGGGCGTGGGTCTGCTCGATCACTGTCTCTTTGACCCGGGTCAGCCGGCGGTGGATCGTCGTGTGGTGGACCCGGTAGATCGCGCCGAGGGCCTCGAGGCCGACGCCGTCGATGTACCGCTGGCGCAGCAGGGTCAGGTCGCGGGGCGTGAGCTCGGCGAGGGCTTGCTTGAACGCCTGGCGGAAGGCCCGGTAGTAGGACGGCTTCTCCGCGCCGAGCCCGGCGTGGGGGGGAGCCTCGACCACCAGCTCCTCGGCCAGGCGGTCGTCGTCGCTCGGCACCAGCTTCTTCTCCGCCTGGAGGCTCGTCCGACCGGTGCGGGTGGCCACCACCCGCAGCCAGTTGTGCAGCTTGCCGATCCCGGCGTAGCTGGCGAGCGCCGGCGGACGCTGCTCGCCGCCCACCAGCAGGTCGATCAGCAGCTGCTGGTGGAGCTCTTCCGTCAGGGTCGCGCCGAGTCGCAGTCGTCGCAGGGCGCTGGCGATCACCGGGGACGCGTCGGCACGGAAGGCCTCGATCGCCGCGGGGTCCCCCCCGGCGCAGGCGCAGCAGAGGAACAGGTCCTCGGCTCGCAGGGTGCCGAGCATTCGTTCCAGGTCAACCTCGTCGGGCAGGCGCCGGGCGAGATACTCGACCCAGTCTCGATCGGCCACGGTGAGCTCGGGCCAGCGCCGGGGGCCGCGGGCGAGCAGCGCGAGCAGCGTCGGTAGCGACGCCGTGCCCGCGAGCCGCTCGCGCAACGACCCCGGCAGATGGCGCGCGAGCGTCGCGGCGCTTGGTTCCCTGTCGTCGTCGTTCTGGCTCGGCAACGGTCGATCGCCCTCTAGGGTGCCCAGTTTAGCAGATCAGCTCGCGGCTTCTGCTAGACTGACGTGAATCGAGATGGACCGTTCCGCTGCCACCCACCACCGCGGTGCTCGTAGTCTCGGGCTCGCCGCTGCGATCGCCGCGCTGCTGGCGTCCGCCTGTCAGCTGTCGATGCCGGACCCGGCCCAGGTCAGCGTGCGCGGCGACAGTGGCCCGGAGGGGGACCTGGCTGCCGATGGCGACAGCTCGAACGACAGCTCGGGGGCCGACGACTCAGCGGTCGACGGTCCGGGTGATGGCTCGGCGGGACCGCGGTGGGTCGAGGTCAGCTCCCCGACGAGCTCGAGCCTCTATGGGCTGTGGGGCTGCGCGGCTGACGACGTCTGGGCCGTGGGCTACGGCGGCCGGCTGGTGCACTACGACGGCAGCGCCTGGCGCGAGGAGAGCTCGCCCACCGACAAGGAGCTGCAGGCGGTCTGGTGCGGCTCATCTGGCGACGGCTGGGCGGTGGGCGTCGCGGGCACGATCATCCGGCTCGAGGGCGCCAGCTGGACCGTGGACCAGAGCCCGGCGACCCTCGAGCTCAAGGCGGTCTGGGGCACGGCCACCGGCGCCTGGGCGGGTGGCGACCTCGGCACCTTGGTGCGCCACGACGGCCAGAGCTGGTCGGTGGTCGACAGCGGAACCACGACCCAGGACATTCGTGGGATCTGGGGCAGCGGCGCCGACGATGTCTGGTTCGTCGGCGACGATGCGCTGCTGTTGCATCACACGGCGACCGGCCTCGCGCCGGAGGCGTCGCCGAGCAGCAGCACCATGCGTGGCATCTGGGGGCTCGAGTCCGATCGGGCCTGGATCGTCGGCTCGGGCTCGCCGCTGGCCTACGACGGCGTCAGCTGGACCAAGGAGGCTGCCCCCGACAGCGCCGCGCTGCGGGCCATCTCCGGCGTGCCGGGCAGCGGCGGCCAGCTGGTGCGCTGGGCCGTGGGCACCGACGGCGTGATCCTGCGCCACGACGGCAGCGGCTGGCAGCTGGCGCCGACGCCCACCGACCAGACGCTCTACGCGATCTGGATCAGCGACGCCGGCGACGGCTGGGCCACGGGCAGCGGCGGCACGATCCTCCAGCTCCAGTAGCTACTTCTTGACCAGGGTGAAGCTGTCCTCGGGGTTGGTCGTCGAGTCGTGGGAGTAGCAGGCGTAGCTCAGCTGCTTGCCGTCAAGCTTGACCTGGCAGTAGTGGTGCCAGTTGCCGACGGCGCTGGCGAGGGTCTCGGCGCAGTCGTAGCTGATCCCGCCGACGCTGTCTTTCTTGTTCGGCTCGACGTCGTTGGTGCCGGCGCCGCCGCCGCCGGAGATGACGTAGGTCACGCCGCCGGTCTGGCACTGGCCGCCGACCATCGGGCAGCTGCGCTCGTAGACGTGGGCGTGACCGTTGAAGACCAGGTCCACGCCGTGCTTCTCGAACAGCTTGGTCCACTCGACCCCGCCCGACCAGGGTGACTTGTAGTTACAGGGGAAGACCGGGTGGTGGTAGAAGACGAACTTCCACTCGATCTCCGGCCCGGCGCTGGCGAGGGTCTGCTCGAGCCAGACGGTCTCGGCGTCGCTGTCGTTCTGGCTGTCGAGCACGATGAACAGCGCGTTGCCGTAGGTCACCGAGAAATAGACGGCGTCGCCGCCGCTGTTGCTGAGGCCCTGCTGGCCGGGCAGGTTGTCGTTCCAGTTCTTCAGCCAGTCGCTGACGTGCACGTCGTGGTTGCCGACGACGCCGAAGTAGCGCAGCTGACCGGGGGCCCAGTCGGTGAGGTCCAGCCGGATCTTGCCCGCCGAGCCGAGGTTGACCGCCTGGACGTGATCGTTCCACTGGTCGACCTCGCCGTCGGCGGTGAGGTCGCCGCTGTTGAAGACCGCGATGGCGTTCGGGTCGAGGCTGGTCATGCTCTGGAAGTTCATCTGCGCCCGGTCGGGATCGCTGCGCGTGTCGCCGAGGGCGAAGAAGGAAAACGGCGCGGGGCCCGGCTTGGTAGCTGGGGCTGCCGGGTCGTCGCTGCCGGCGGGCCCGTCGCCGGCGCCGGGCGTGGTCGGCGCCTCCGGGCCGCTGGCCGGTGGATCACCGGGGTCGCTCGCCGGCGGGTCGACCACCGCCGTGGTGTCGCCGAGGGGTCCCGGCTGGGCGCCGGGGTCGCTGTCAGCCGCCTCGCTGGCGGTGCCGCCGCGCAGCTCGAATTCGCAGCCGGCGCCGCAGAGCAGCGTCACCGCGGCCAGCGCCGGGATCAGTCGTTGTCGTCGCACGTCGCCTTCCTCCATCGTTCGCCTGGCGTTGCTGCTAGAGCGAGGCCGTGGCGGTGATCGTCGCGTTGAGCCCGGCGGCGTAGAGCCCCGAGCCGTGGTACTTGTAGGTCGCGTCGAGCAGGTTCTCGACCGCGAGGTGCACCGCGAGCCGCTCGCCGAGGCGCAGGCCGCCGCGCAGGTTGAGCGTCCACCAGGCGGGGGTGCCACCTTCGGGGATCCGCACGTCCTTTTCGTCCTCGGGCGACAGCCGCGCCTGGGTCGCCGCCGCCCGGGCGTAGCTCTCGACGTAGCCGCGCAGCCCGCGCCAGCGAGGCGTCTCGTAGCGCAGACGCAGCGAGCC
>JAUVBO010000402.1 GCA_030591195.1 Pseudomonadota bacterium | reverse complement strand
GGTCGGCCCGCCCGCCGCGTCGGCGGCGCTCGCCTCCGCCGGCCACCACCCCCACGTCACGGCGGTCCTTTTCGCCTACAACGAGGCGCTGCAGACCGCGCTGAAGATGCACTGGGGGGTCTACCTGCTCGATCACCTCACTGCGGCCACCGGCCCCCGGTCCCTGCCGACGGTCTATACCGGCGCCCGCATCGGAGCAGTCTGCGGCGGACTGTTGCTCGGCCTCGGCGCGAGTCACGACCTCGCGCTGGCGCCGCTGCTGCTGTGGGCCGCACCCGCTTTTCTAGTCGCCGGCTTGCTGGTGTGCTGGTCGCGCGCTCAAGCGCCGCTGCCCGAAGCGCCCGGGGCCTTCGGTCCGGTCAGCGAGGTCGGACAGGGGCTGGCCTCGGGCCAGCGGTCGCCGCTGGTGCGGGCGATGGCCGCCGCCACGGCGGTGATGGTGCTCTGTCGCTTCGCCCTGCGCTTCCGCTACTCGGAGATCCTCGCTTCCCGCCTCGGCGAGACCGCCCTCGCCAGGTACTACGGGCTCTACGCGGTGGCGGCCAACCTCGGCGCGGCGTTGCTGCAGTTGCTGCTGACGCGCTGGCTGCTCGCCTCGGTCGGCATCGGCGCGGCGAACCTGCTCTACGCCACAGCGGTGCCTGCGGCGGCGATCTACCTCTGGATCCGCCCGGGGATCGGCTCGGCGGTGGCCGCCCGGCTGGTGGAGCACGAGGTGAAGATCGCGATCAAGACGCCGCTGTCGAACCTCTTCTACGGCGCCCTGCCGGCGGCCGACCGCCCCGCAGCGCGGGCGCTGATCTTCGGCTTGGTCGTCCCCGCCGCGACCATCACCGCTGCCTGGTTGCTGCGCGCGCCGCTGGCCTTGGAACCCTGGCTGCTGGCGCTGGCAGTGCTCTTCGTCGGGCTCTCCGCCTGGCAGAACCGCGCCTATGCGCGAGCCGCGCGAAGGGACGTCGATTGATGGGTCCTAGCGGGTCAGGCCGACGACGAACTTGAGGTAGCTACCCTCGGGGAAACCGGGGGTCGATGGATAGTCGGGAGGCTGGCCCGCGCGCGAGATCACGGTCAGCGTACGCCCAGCGTCGGCCGCCCCGCGGGCGAGAGCCCGGTCGAAGTCCGCCCGGGAAAGGCGGGCCGTGTTGGTCGCCGCGCAGAGGATGCCACCCCGCTCGTCGTCGAGCACCCCCAGCGCCTCCGCCACCAGCGACGCGTAGTCCTTGAGCGAGGTGAACGGACGGCTCTTGCCACCGCCGCTCGAAAAAGCTCGGGGGATCGAGGATCACCAGGTCGAACCGCTCGCCGCGGTCGGCTAGCCGCGCGAGGGTCGCGAAGACGTCCCCGGTGATGAACGGCAGCGACCGGGACTCGGGGTCGAGACCGTTTTCCGAGAGGTTGCGCCGGGCCCGGCTGTGGGCCCGGGCAGCGTTGTCGACGCTGACCACCTTGGTAGCGCCGTGCAGCGCCGCCACCACCGTGAACGCGCCCGTATAGGAGAAGCAATTCAGCACGCGGCGGCCGGCCGCCCGGCGCGCGACCTCCCGACGGCCAAGCCGCATGTCAGCGAAGAGGCCCGTCCCGAGCGGCGCGGTCACGTCGACGACGAAGCGCACGCGCCCCTCGCTGACCACCACCTCGAGGGGCGCCGCCCGGCCTGCGAGCAGCTCAGCGCCTGGTCGGGCCCTGCCCGCCTCGGCCGGCTTGTACCGCCGCTGGAGGTAGATGCCCTCGGGCCGCCAGACCGAGCCCAGCGCCGCCACCAACGGCTCGAGGAACCCCTCGACCGTGCCGCTATAAGCGATGATGACCAGGTACGGTCCATAGCGGTCGACGTTGACCGCGGGCAGGCCCTCGCTGTCGCCGTTGAGCACCCGGCAGCAATCGTCTGGGCCCTGGTCCAGCACCTGTCGCCGCAGATCGGCCGCCCGTTGCACCACCTGCCCGACGTGCGCCGCGTCGAGCTGCTGGCCCTGGCGACGCGAGAAGACGCGCAGGGCGATGGCGCCGATCGGGTCGTAGAGCGCCCGCCCCACCAGATGGCCCGCCCGGTCCACCACGTCGAATCCCCCGACGATTTCCGGATCGAGCTTGCGGCCCTTGAGCGCCTCACGGAAGATCCAGGGGTGACCGTCGCGGACGTGGCCAGCGACCTCCTCGGGCACCCGAATGATGTCGCGTGAACGCACACGAGGCTGGCTGACCGTGGTCGGACCACTCTGGCGAGACGCCCGTTTCGGCCGCGGGCGACCGGCCGGGCGCCGACCCCCTGCTCCAGATGGCGGATTGTTGCTTCGCTGCATGGCGGCGCATGCTACCCCGAAACCGGACCGGGCGCCCATGTCTCGCGTAACTACTTGACAAACATTGGATTGCTGTGGGAAAGGGATGCTCGAGACGTCAGATCTCGCGGTCGGCACGTATTAGTGTTTAGCTGCCGAGAGCGCGCCGGACCCTAAGAGCTCCGGAAGCGATGCACCCGGAGACTTCGCGAGCTCAGCGCCAAGAGAAAACGTTCACCAGAGCAACAACGTGGCAACCCTGGTTGGCAAGACGATAGCCGGTTACTCCCTCACCGAGGCCCTGGGCCGGGGCCCCACCGGGGAGACGTTCGCCGCGTCAAGCGCCCAAGGGGCCCCCGCGTCGGTCAAGCTGGTGTATGGCCGCTTGAGCCTGATGGACCGGGTCGACGGGATGAAGGCCGACATCGAGCGGCTCGGCAAGCTGGCTCACCCGCACGTCGTCGTGCCATCGTTCACAAAATGGACCACGTCCGGCCGCTATCTGATGGCGAGCGAGCTGCTCGACGGCTTGCCTCTCGACCGCGTGCTGGCGACCGTCGGTCGGCTGCCGGCCTGCCAGGTGCTGCGCTTCGCTGGCCAGGTCTGCCTCGCGCTCGAGGCGGCCCACGGGGCTGACGTCGTTCATGGCGCGCTCAAGCCGGCCAACGTGTTCCTGGTCAGGGCCGCCGAAGGTGGCTTCTCGACCCGGGTCACCGACTTCGCCTGCCATACGCTGCTCGGCGACGAGCCCGCCCCGGACCGCACGGCCAGATCGGTGGCGGGGGCCGACCCGGTCTACTGCGCCCCCGAGATCCTCTCCGGCGCCGATCCCGGGGCCTCCGGCGATATCTACGCCTTGGGGGTGATGGTCTACGAGGCGCTCGCCGGCCAGCCACCGGTGGCCGGCGACACAGCCGCGTCGGTGCGCGAGTCGCTCGACGGCTTGGCCGACAAGCAGCCACCGGCCAGCGTTCCGGTGGGCTTGCGGGACCTGCTCGCGCGCGCCCTCGACCGAGATCCTTCCAAGCGTTTCAGCACTGTAGAGGCGTTTCGCCAGGCGCTTGAGGCCTGGGCCGCCGAGAGTCCGTCCGAGCTGGCGGATCCGGCCCTGAGCCTCTTCGACGGCACGGTCCCCACGGGGAACCGTGCAAAGGATGCGACGGCCCCAGGTGTCGCAGATCTGAAGAACACCCCGCCGTCGGTCCGCGTCCGTGAGGACGAGGCCCGGTTGTTCGACAACGAGGAGCCCGAGAAGGTGGCAAGCAACGACGGAAAACAGACAAGCAGCGGCAACAACGGCGCTGATCGCTCCCTCGAGGAGCAGGAGCTCGCCGCCATGGCCGAGCAAGCGTCTGCCGCGCTGCGAACAAACAAGGATGGCGAGGCCGGAAACGACCAGAAGAGCACCGCCGAGGTGCTGGCCTCCGAGCCCGATCCAGGCCCGAGCAGCGATCGCCACGGCACCATCAAGGCCACGCCGGCTGCGAGGAAGGCTCACCAGGCAGAATCGCCGGATGCAGCCGCCGGCGCTGATAGCCCGTCAGCTGCCGCCGAGGACGTCGAGCTACCTCAGGAGCGGACAGTCAAGGCGTTCGTGAGCAACATCTCGCCGTCCGTGCCGGACGAGGAAAAATCGGGCAGCAACGGGGAGTCGCTCGAGCTGGCCTTCGACCAGTTCGTCACCGAGGCCAAGGCGGTCAACACGGCGTTGCCCAAGCCGATCGTCAGCGACGACCAACTCGCCGAGCTGGCGCTGATCCCGGTGGTGGCACCCGCGCCGGCCCCGGAGCCGGTCAAGCCGGCGCCAATGCTCACTGCAGCGCTTCCGCTGACCACGCCCCCCCCACCGCCGCCGAAGAGCCCGCTACCAGCGCTGCTCGGCGGCGTGGTCGTTGGCGGGCTGCTCGTCTTCGGCGGGATCAAGCTGCTCGGGAGCGACGCTCCGCCGACGCCCCCCCCCAGCACGCCAGCGGCTCAGACGACCACGGGCACGCCGGCGGCGGGCAACGACCGGGCCGCTGGGGCCGCCAGCGCGGTAGCCGAGCCGGACGCCGCCGCCACCGCGACAGCCGAGCCGGACGCCGCCGCCACCGCGACAGCCGAGCCGGACGCCGCCCCAGCGTCGGCTGACACCACCGCGGCTGCCGCCGCAAGCGGAGACGCGGCGCCTGCCGCCGAGCCGGACGCCGCCGCCACCCCACCAACCAAGCTGGTAGCCAAGAAGACACCGACGAAAATGAGCGCCCGCAAGGCCCGCAGGCGCCGCGCGATCAGGGCCCGCAAGGCGCGAGCCGCGAAGAAGGCCCGCAAGGCGCGAGCGACGAAGAAGGTCACCAAGCCGGCGACGAAGAAGAAGAAATCGGATTGGGTCGACCCGTTCTCCCAGTAAGGCCCGCTATCCTTAGTGATCCACGGCCCGGCACGCCATGTCTCTGACACGCTCGAGCGAGCGTTCCCCGAACGAACCGGATGCCACCATGC